>CAYOXR010000029.1:0-2805 GCA_964407955.1 uncultured bacterium
CCGCGGTTCTGGCGCTGATCAGCATGGCGAATGCCGGGGTACTATCCTCCTCGCGCTACCCGTTCGCCATGAGCCGCGGCGACCTCGCGCCGCCGCTGTTCCGACACGTCCACCCGCGCTTTGGCACCCCGCTGGCATCGATCGCCCTCACGGGCGCCGCCCTGCTGCTGCTCATCGCGTTCCTGCCCGTGGTGGACCTCGCCAAGCTGGCGAGCGCCTTCCAGATCCTGGTGCTCTCCTTCGTCAACCTGGCGCTGATCGCCTTCCGCGAGGGGCAGCTCCCGGGCTACCGCCCGACCTTCCGCTCGCCCGCCTACCCCTGGGTGCAGCTCGCCGGCATCGCGGCGGGCCTGCTGCTCATCACCCAGATGGGTTGGCTGTCGGTCGTCGGCGCGTTCGCCATCGTGGGGGTGGGGCTGCTGTGGTTCCGAGCGTACGGCCGTCCGCGCACCGAGCGCGAGGGGGTGGCGCTGGCGGCGCTGCGGCGCAGCACCGACAACGCCGCCGTGGGGCACACTCAGCGTGCCCTGCACGCGCCCGGCGCCCTCAGGTTGCTGCTCCCGGTGCACCCTCACATCACGCCCGCGAAAGAACGCGACCTGCTGCGCTTGGCGCGGCTGTTGGTCAGCGAGCAGGACCGCGTGCAGGTGGTGCGCTTCGAACAGGTACCCGAGCAGGTCGAGCTGGTGGCGGTGGCTCGCGAGCACCCCGCCGACGACGTCGCCTTCGAGGAACGCGTGAGCGCCGCCCTGAGCGGGCTCGGCCCTCGCCTGTACTGCGGCGAGGTCGTGGGCCACGACTGGAAAGAGGGCATCGTGCTTCATGCCCGCGAGCACGGTAGCGACCTCATCCTCACCGACGAGATCCGTGCCCACAGCCCGCTGCTGCCGCTGAGCCGCGACGCCGGCTGGCTGATGGACCGCAGCGGCGCCAACGTGGTGGTGCTGGGCCCCAAGCCCCTGGGGTCGATCCGCGAGGTGCTGGTGATGGGCACCGGCGGCCCCTTCGACGCTCTCAAGGTCGACCTGGGCAGCCGCATCGCGCGCGCCGAAGGTGCAAGCCTGCGCTTCATGCACGTCGTGAGCGAGCGCATCCTGCCGGCCCAGCTCGATACCTTGCGCGCCTACCACGAGCAGCTCGCCGCGCTCTGCGCGGTCCCCACGCAAAGCGACATCCGCCGCGCGCCGGACCCGCGCACCGCACTGGTCGACGCCTCGCGCGGCAGCGACCTGGCCATCCTGGGCGCCACCGTGCACCGCTATCTGGGGACGCGCGGCGCCCGCGACCTCGCCCATCGCCTGGCTGCGAGCCTCGAGTGTCCGGCCCTGATCGTCCACGCCCACGTTTCGCACCGGCGTACCCTGCTGGGCACGCTGCTCGAGCGCATCGCCTACTGAGCGCCCGACGTGACCGCCTTCCTCGACGCCCACCCCGCCGTCGCCATCGCCCTGATCATCGCCCTGGGCGTCGGCGCGCAGTGGCTGGCCTGGCGGCTCCGCCTGCCCGCCATCCTGCCGCTCCTGGTGGCCGGCTTCACGGTCGGCCCGGTGCTGGGCTGGCTGCAGCCGAGCCGGGCGTTCGGCGCCGACGTGCTCTACCCGGCCGTGTCGCTCGCCGTCGGTCTGGTGCTGTTCGAGGGCGGGCTGACGCTCAGGCTGTCGGAGCTGCACCAGACGCGCGCCGTGATCGTCCGGCTGGTGACGCTCGGCGCGCTGGTGACCTGGCTCGGCGGGGCGGCGGCGGCCCACTGGCTCGCCGGCTATCCCGGCGCCCTGGCGCTGCTGTTCGGCGCGCTGGTGATCGTCACCGGCCCGACCGTCGTCACCCCCCTGCTGCGCATCGTCCGGCCCAACGAACGCGTCGCCAACGTGCTCAAGTGGGAAGGCATCGTCATCGACGTGGTCGGCGCCCTGGTCGCGGTGCTGGTGTCCGAGGCGCTGCTGCTCGGCGGCCACACCTCGCCGCTTCGCACGGCCCTGCTGCTGGGGCGATTCCTGTTGGTGGGCGCGCTCGGAGGCGGCATCGCCGGCGGGCTGCTGGCGTGGCTGCTGCGCCGCCGCGCGCTGCCCGACTACCTCGTGAACGTGGTGGCTCTGGCCGCGCTCTTCGCCGCCTTCGCCGTCTCCAACCTCATCGCGAACGAGTCCGGGTTGCTGGCCGCGGTCATCATGGGCGTGCTGGTCGCGAATGCCGACGTGCCGCACATCGAAGCCTTGATGAGCTTCAAGGAGGACCTCAGCGTGCTGTTCGTGAGCATGCTGTTCGTGGTCCTGGCCGCGAACCTGAACCTGGCCACGCTGATGGCGGAGGTCGACTGGCGCTCGCTGGCGCTGCTGTTGGCGCTGGTGCTGGTGATCCGTCCCGCGGGCGTGCTGATGAGCGCCGCGCGCTCGCCGCTGACGTGGCGCGACCGGCTGTTCCTGTCCGGCATCGCGCCGCGCGGCATCGTGGCGGCGGCGGTCAGCTCGCTCTTCGCGACCAAGCTCGAGGCGGTCGGGTTCGACGGCGCGGCCTCGCTGCCACCGCTGGTGTTCCTGATGATCCTGGGCACCGGGCTGCTGGCGAGCCTGACGGCGCGGCCTCTGGGGACGCGACTGCGGGTGGCGGATCCGAGCCCGCAGGGCTTCTTGATCCTGGGCGCGCACCCCGCCGCCAGGGCCATCGCGCGCAGCCTCGCCGGGCAGGGGCTGGACGTCGTGCTCGCCGACACCAACTGGTCGCACGTGACCGCCGCCCGCGTGGACGGGCTCGAAGCCTTCTTCGGCAGCCTGCTTTCGGACCGCAGCGACGACGAGCTGCAGCTGT
>CAYOXR010000030.1:0-2878 GCA_964407955.1 uncultured bacterium
GCCCTCGCCTCGCCTCGCTTCCGCCGATCCCAGGCCGCTCACGAAGCCGGTCACGGCCGCGGCCACGTCGCGCCGCAGGTAGATCAGGACGGCGACGAGCGTGCCGGTGTTGGTGGCGATGTCGACCCACAGCTTGAGGCCGCTGCCCCAACCCAGGTAGTAGTTGGCCAGCACCAGGTGGCCCGAGCTCGACACCGGAAGGAACTCGGTGAGGCCCTGCACGATCCCCAGAACCGCGGCGTGGAAGAGCGACATGGCAGACGGGTCCTCCCTGCGCGTGAGGTGGGCGACGCTCGGCGTCGACCGGGTCGAGAGGGCACTGCCCTCAGAACGTGAGGCGAGACGCCTCGCGCAGAGGACGCCTCGCCAGCTGTGCCGTCTCGCGTGCGCCGGGCTCTGCGGATCGCGAACGCGACCACGGCCCGGCCGGGCTCAACGCTTGCTGTACTGGGGGGCGCGCCGCGCCTTCTTCAAGCCGTACTTCTTGCGCTCGACGATGCGAGCGTCGCGGGAGAGGTAGCCGCCTTGCTTGAGGGTCGTGCGGAAGTTGGGGTCCACCGCCAGGAGCGCCCGGGCCACACCGAGCTTGATGGCGTCGGCCTGACCGCTGGGCCCGCCTCCAGCCACGGTGATGACGGCGTCGTAGCGCCCCGCGGTGTTGGTCGCCTTGAGCGGCTCGAGGGCCTGGACGCCTACCAGGATGCCCCGGAAGTAGTCCTGGAACTCGCGGCCGTTGACCGTGATGTGGCCCTGGCCCGGGCGCAGGAACACCCGCGCCACCGCGGACTTGCGACGACCGGTGCCGTAGTACTGATCCATCAGGCGACCTCCATGGGCTTCGGCTGCTGCGCCTGATGAGGGTGCGCGTCGCCGGCGTAGACCTTGAGGCGGCGGATGAGCCTGCGGCCCAGGCGCGTCTTGGGCAGCATGCCCCAGACGGCGTGCCGGATCACCCGGTCGGGATGACGGTCGAGCATCGCGCGCGCGGTGGTGGTCTTCAAGCCACCCTGGTAACCGCTGTAGCGCGTGTATACCTTCTGATCGAGCTTGCGGCCTGTGAACACCACCTTGTCGGCGTTGACGACGACGACGAAGTCGCCGCATGCCCGGTCCGGGGTGTACGTCGGCTTGTGCTTGCCGCGGAGCACCGTGGCGATGCGGGTCGCGAGCCTGCCGACGGTCTGGCCGGAGGCATCGATCAGGACCCAATCGTTGCGGGTCTCCTTGGGGAAGATCGTCTTCACACTCGTCACGTCCTTCGGAGGCTCGCCGGGGCTCGAATGGGCCGCCGAGACGCGAAGCCAAAGGGGAGCTTAGCATAGCCCTCCAGCACCCGGCAAGCGCCGGAGACGCCCACCGGCGGTGTGCGGGTGGCGCCGGCGACGGCGGCGTCGGTTTCCGGCCCGTACCGTATGTGGCGCCGTTGAGCCCGAGGGCGCGCCCGCGGCTGAGGCATCACGCCGTGCCGTGCGAGCACGCGAACACCGGGCTGAGCTTCGAGGAGACGAGACGATGATCCATCCACCGGGGTTCCTGACGATGCGGCACCATGACCGGGCGGCCCTGGTCGCACGGGCGGCCGCCGTCACCACGAAGGCAACGCGCGCGAACGGCGTGCCGCGGCGAGGTGCGCCAGCCTGGCGGCGGCGCCTCCAACGTCGGACGGAGCCGTCGAGGGGCGTGACAGGGGCGAGGGACTCGCGCCCGGAGTGAGGGTCCGGCGGCGCGCCGGAACGGGCTCAGTCCCAGCCCGGACGGTACGGCTCCATGTCCGGGAGCCGCGACACGATCTCCACGTCGTTACCGTCGGGGTCCCGGAAGAAGGCGAGGCGCACGTTGCCTTCGGCGTCCAGCGGACCGAGCGTGCACGGCGTGCCGGCGGCGCGCAGGCGGGCGGCGACGGCGTCGACGTCGGCCGCGTGGAAGGCAACGTGCTGGAAGCCGATTGGCGGCGCGTCGCGGGCAGCGGGCGTGCCGCCGGCGGGCCGTCGCGCGCTGAAGAGCTCCAGGTAGGCGCCGCTGCACCTCAGGTACACCAGCTTGCGGCGTCCGCCCTCGAGGCGCAGCTGCCCCAGGACCTCGCAGCCCAGCAGGTCGCGGTAGAACCCGAGGGCACGCTCCATGTCGCTCACGTTGAGCGCTACGTGGTCGAGGCCGTCGATGTCCCCCGCGGCGGCGCGCTTCGGGCCGCTCACGCCGGCGCCTCCTCGGCGGCGTGAGCGCCGCCGCGCGCCCGGGCCAGCAGGTCGTCTACCAGGGCCGCTGCCGACACCCCGGCGTCGGTCTCCTGGAAGCCTAGGAGGCTCACGAGCGGCATGTCCATGAGGAAGCGGTCGAGGTCCATGCCGATGGCCTGGCTCTCGTCGGCCGAGCCCATGGCGTGCGCCATGCCCTGGCGGATGGGACCGAGGAGGGGCTCGAGCACCGCCTTTCCGCGGGAGTCCGCCAACCACTCTCGGATCGTCGACTCGCGCGTCAGGGCGAAGGGGAGCGCGGTGCCGTGGGCGAGGGTGACGCGCGCTCGCAACCGGATGTCGGCGGACGAAGCTCCCACCAGCAGCTCGAAGTCGCCCGCCTCGGCCACCCAGCGACGGTGGCTGGGGTCGTAGTAGGCGAACGAACGCGTGTCCAGGCGCAACGTCACGCGTTGCGTCTCGCCGGGCTCGAGGACCACCTTGGCGAAGCCCTTGAGCTCCTTCGGGGGCCGCCGAAGGTGCGAAGCGGCGTCATGCACGTAGAGCTGTGCGACCTCGCGGCCGGCCACGGCACCGGTGTTGGTGAGGCTGAACGAGACGTCGATCGTGTCGCCGGCATCGAAACTGGCGGTGGACACGTGAAGGTCCTGGTAGGCGAAGGTCGTGCAGCCGCCGCCGGTGAC
>CAYOXR010000031.1:0-1724 GCA_964407955.1 uncultured bacterium
CAGCGAGCTCCGGCCCGAGGGCACGCCCGTGAAGGGCTCTGGAGGCAGCTCCAGCGGTCCGTCCAGCTTCGCAGTGGAGGTGTTCGACAACTTCGCCATGTGGGCGTCGCTGGGCGGCGCGGACTACGCGGGTCCGGTCGCGACGCTGCGCTACGTGTTCGCGCCGACGCTGCGGGTCATCCGCCAGGGAGGCACCCGCCGGGGCGCGGGCATGGCCACCATGTCGATCACGCATCCCGACGTGCGCGACTTCATCACCGCCAAGGATCTCGAGCGCGAGCAGGCCGAAGGCGACATCAGCACCTTCAACATGTCGGTGCTGGTCAGCGACGCCTTCATGACCAGCAGCATCGCCCGCGAGGGCGGCGACGTGCTCGAGGACATCGCCAGACACGCCTGGCAGACGGGCGAGCCGGGGCTGATCTACGTCGACCGCATCAACGAGTTCAATCCCATGAGGGCGGCGCTGGGCGAGATCAAGTCGACCAATCCCTGTGGAGAGATCCCGCTGTACCCGGGAGAGCCCTGCGACCTCGGCGCCATGAACCTTTCGGCCTACGTCCGTCAGTCCGGCTGCGGGCTGGACGGCTTCGATGACGTCCGCTTCCGGGAGGACGTGGCGACCTGCGTCCGCTTTCTCGACAACGTGCTCGACGTCAACCGCTTCGCCTTGGACGACAACCGCGAGATGAGCATGCAGCTCAGGCGACTGGGACTGGGCGTCATGGGTCTCGCCGACGCCCTGATCCGAATGGGCTTCGCCTACAACAGCGAAGACGGCCGCGCTGCGGTCGATGCCATGATCACCAGCCTGCGTGAGGCCGCGACCCGGGCGAGCGAGGCGCTGGGCAGCGAGCGCGGGGCCTTCCCGCTCATGACCGAGAGCAGCTTGGACGCGCCGCGCCGCAACATCGCCGTGTTGACGGTCGCCCCGACCGGTACGACCAGCATGCTCATGGGGGTGTCGTCCGGCGTGGAGCCGGTGTTCGCGCCGTTCATCTACCGCAAGATCGGCAGCGACTACGTCGCGCTGGTGCATCCGCTATTCCGCGAGCTGATGGCGGAGCACGCGCCCCATCCCGACTACGCGCACGACGGCGAGTGGGACTGGGCGAAGGTCGTCGACGCGGTGCAGGAGAACCACGGCAGCGTGCAGGGGCTCGAGTTCGTTCCCGACGCCGTGAAGGCCGTGCTGATTTGCGCGCACGACATCACGCCCGCCGACCACGTGCGCATGCAGGGCGTGGTCCAGCGCGCCTTCGACGGCGGCAAGATGGTGGCCAACTCGATCTCGAAGACCATCAACCTGCCCAAGCACGCCAGCCCACAGGACGTCTTCGACGCCTACAGCCTGGCGTTCGAAACGGGCTGCAAAGGCATCACCGTGTACCGTGACGGCTCGCGCGAGTTCCAGGTGCTGTCCACCAAGGTGGCCAAGCCTGCCGAGGACGAGTCCGAAGCGGCCGGCCAGGCGGCACCCGCTCCGGCCGCTGTCACGCCCGCGGCGCGCGACGCCCGTGCCGATCGTCTGCCCTCGGAGCCGCTCTTCGAGCGCCCGCTGAGGTTGTCGGGGTTCACGGACGCCGTCAAGCTCATGCTGCCCAACGGCGAGAAGCGTGGCTTCTTCGTGACCGTCAATCAGCAGGACGGCTTGCCCACCGAGGTGTTCATCGTCTCCGGCAAGGCCGGCGACGAGGCGAACGCCGACAGCGAGGCGCTCGGGC
>CAYOXR010000032.1:0-2900 GCA_964407955.1 uncultured bacterium
AATGGACGGGCTCCTGGCCAGCCTTCATGCTGCAACCGAGTACCTCGCGCCGGTGGACCGGGAGCGGGTCGCGGAGGCGTTCAAGTTCGCCGAGGATGCACACCAGGGCATGAAGCGGCGCTCCGGCGAGGACTACATCACCCACCCGGTGGCCGTGACGGAGCTGCTCGCCGAGATGCAGCAGGACGTCAACGCCCTGATGGCGGGCCTGCTTCATGACACCGTGGAGGACACCCCGGCGACGTTGGAGCAGATAGAACAGCGCTTCGGGGAGCCGGTTCGTCGCATCGTCGAGGGCGAGACCAAGATCAGCAAGCTGGCTGTACGCGTCTACGAGGACGAGCAGGCCGAGAACCTGCGCCAGATGCTGCTGGCGATGGTCAGCGACGCCCGCATCATCCTGGTGAAGCTCGCCGACCGCCTGCACAACATGCGCACGCTGGCCGCCATGCCCCCCGCGAAGCAGCTGCGCATCGCCCGTGAGACCATCGAGATCTTCGCGCCGCTGGCGCACCGCTTGGGCATCAACCACATCAAGAACGAGCTCGAGGACCTGAGCTTCTTCTATCTCGAGCCCGAACGCTACCAGCAGCTCGAGCGGCAGGTACGCATGCGCCATGCGGAGCGCGAGGCGTACGTCAAGGAGTCCATCGAGCTGCTCGCCGAGCGGCTCACGGCCGAAGGGCTCAGCTTCGAGCTGTCGGGGCGCAGCAAGCACCTCTACAGCATCTACCGCAAGATGCAGCGCGACGGAAAGAACCTCGACCAGATCTTCGACCTCATGGCCATTCGGGCGATCCTGGAGCCGGATCGGGCGATGCCCGGCATGGCGCCGGAGGATGCCGAGAAGGCCGTGTGCTACCGGGCGCTGGGCATCGTGCATAGCCTGTGGACGCCGATTCCGGGGCGGTTCAAGGACTACGTGGCGGTCCCCAAGCCGAACGGCTACCAGTCGCTGCACACGACCGTGATCGGGCTGGTGGGGCAGCCCATCGAGGTGCAGCTTCGCACACGCCGCATGCACGAGGTCGCCGAGTTCGGCGTGGCCGCGCACTGGGCGTACAAGCAGGGGATCGAGCCCGCCGAGGAGGTCAAGAAGCGGCTGGAGTGGATGAAGCAGCTCCTCGACATCGACACCACCGCCGAGGACGCCGGCACCTTCGTCGACGCCGTGAAGACGGACTATCTCGCCGAGCGCGTGCTGGTGTTCACGCCCGCGGGCGACGTCGTCAATCTACCGCGGGGCTCTACGCCGATCGACTTCGCCTATCAGGTGCACACCGAGGTCGGCCACCGCTGCATCGGCGCGCGCGTCAACGGCGAGATCGTGCCCCTCGGCTACGAGCTCCAGACCGGCGATCGCGTCGAGATCCTGACCAACCGCAGCAGCCAGTACGGCCCCTCGAGCGGCTGGCTCAACATGGTGGTCACGCGCAGCGCCAAGCAGAAGATCCGTCATCACTTCAGGCAGCAGGAGCGGCAGGGGCATCTGGAGGCCGGGAGGCGGGCATTGGAGCGGGCGCTGCGGCGCCGGCAGCTGCCGCTCGGCACGCTCACCACCAAGGCGAAACTGGAGCGCGCCGCACACCAGCTGCTCAACAGCGATTCGGCAGACGACCTGTTCCTGGCCATCGACAACCATCGCATGCCGGTCAAGCAGGTGGTGGAGGCGCTGGCCCCCGAGGTGGTCAGGGAGCGCAAGCCGTCGCAGCCGGCAGCGGTCGAGCGCAAGAGCGTCAGCGGCGTCTACGTCGACGGGCTCGATGCGCCCGCCAAGCTCGCGCAGTGCTGCTCGCCGGTGCGCGGCGACGACGTCGTGGGCTACATCACCCGCGGACGCGGCATCACCGTGCACCGCGTGGACTGCCCCAACGTCAAGCACCTGATGGTGAGCGAGAGCGAGCGCTTCGTCAACGTCACCTGGGACGTGCCCTCGGGCGAGGTGTTCGCCGTGGACTTCGAGGTGGTGGCGGTGGACCGCCCCGGGCTCCTGAAGGATGTGCTCGACGTCATCGCCGGCATGAACAAGAGCGCCACGCGGGTGACGGCGGACGTGCAGAGCGCGTCCCGGGCGCGCATCCACTTCCGGGTGGACGTGAAGGATCAGACGGAGATCGAGTTCATAAAGGACAACGTCGCGCGGATCGCCGACGTGACCCAGGTGTATCGGGCGAGGCCGGGACTGAAGGCCTGAACGCCTGAGTGGACAGTGGTGGCGCGCGCCGGCCCCTGGGTGCGGTGTGTGCCGCCGTTCCAGCCGGGTACCGACCCTTCTGGCAGCCTTGGGGCTGCGACGCTCGGCCGGCCTTGCGGGTGGCGGTGGTGCTACCGTTGGGAGCCGATGGTCGACCGTGTCAGCGTGCTGTTCGTGTGCATGGGGAACATCTGCCGCTCGCCCATGGCGCACGGCGCGTTCCGCAAGCTGGTGGCCCGGGCCGGGCTGGCGGACCGCGTGATGATCGACTCGGCGGGCACCATCGACCACCATGCCGGCGACCCGCCGGACCCGCGTGCCGTAGCCACTGCCGGCGAGCGCGGAATCGACATCTCGGACCTGCGGGCGCGTGCTCTCACGGCCACGGACTGCGGACGCTTCGATCTGATCGTGGCCATGGACCGCGGCAACCTGAACCGGGTCCGCGCCGTGTGCAACGGCCATCCGGCGACCCATCTGTTGCTGGAGTTCGCTCCGCAGCGCCGCGAGCACGAGGTGCCCGATCCCTACAGCGGCGGTCCCGCCGCTTTCGAGACCGTCATGGACCTCATCGAGGCCGGCACGCAGGGCCTGCTGGCGGAGGTCGCTCAGCGGCTCGACGGGGGCGCGCCGTGAGGCCGTCGGCCGGCGGTGTCGACGCGGTGACGGCGCACGTCGCGCGGGCGCTCGGGGTTGCGGTGGTGCG
>CAYOXR010000033.1:0-16242 GCA_964407955.1 uncultured bacterium
GCGCCGCGGGCCCGTATTACTTCATCGCCCAGGGGGACCGTCGGGACGCGTTCGCCAAGGCGAGGCCGCTGGCGAACGCGATGCGGCTGCGGGTCACGATGGACGTCGAGGCCAAGAGCCTGCGGTTCAGCGACGGGACCACCACGGCGGTGTTCGAGACCACCGGCAGCGTCGCGCGGGGCCTGGCGATGCGCACAGGCGCGTTGACGGTGAACGGACGACCCGTTTCGAGCCCGATGGCCATCGTGGTGGGAGGCGTCGCCTACGTCGCCATCACGCCGCTGGTGGCGGCCTTCGGGGGCGTCAGCCCGTGGAACGCGGTCAACCACGTGATCACCATCGAGACCGACGATCATGTGCCACACCGCCCGTCGACGCCCCGGACCGGTGCGCGCCCCGCCGACACCGGCGGTACCGGCGCGCCGCTGGCGAAGATCTCGCGCAGCCTCCCGGCAGGCGGCCCTACGCTCGCGCACGCGACAAGCGGGCAGCAGGTGGTGGTGCTCGACCCCGGCCATGGCGGCATGGACCCGGGCGCGTCCTCGCGCTGGGTCGTCGAGAAGGCGGTGGTGCTGAAGGTCGCCCTGAAGGTCGCCCGGATCCTGCGTGGGCACCACGTCAAGGTCATCATGACGCGCGACAACGACACGTTCATCACGCTGGCCAAGCGCTCCAGCTTCGAGACGCCGCGGCGCAACCTGTTCGTATCCATCCACGCCAACGCCGCACCTGACGCGAGCGCTCACGGCATCGAGACGTGGGTGTTCGGCAAGCCCCTCAAATCCAGCTACATCGACCTCGCCATCCGCGAGAACGGCACCGGAGCGCAGGGCCGCGCGCTCACGGCCCAGGCGCGGCAGCTCGCCGCCGGGCTCACCGGCCAGATCCTGCAGCAGACGCAGCTGAGCCTCTCGCTCACCCTTGCCCGGGACGTGCAGGACCAGCTGGTCGCGGTGACGGGCGCGGTGGACCGCGGTGTGCGCAAGAACTGGTTCTACGTGCTCCGCACGGCCCGTATCCCGTCGATCCTCGTCGAGCTCGGTTTCGTCAGCAACCCGGTCGAGGGCCGCGAGCTCGCGACGGCCTCCTACCAGCAGAGACTGGCCGACGGTCTCGCCGCCGGCATCCTGAAGTTCCTCAACGGCGACGCCATCCTGGCGCACCGCTAGCGCACGGGCCCAGCCCTCGCCGACGCCGCCTGCGCGCGGAAGCGCGGCGAGGCTCGGGCGCCGCCCCGCGGCCGGCGGGCCGAGCATGGTCCATGGGACGGATACGGGCACTCGGCTGTCTTTGACCCCGGAAGCGCGACCAGCATGCGGGGGCCGTTGCGGCTCTGCTCAGTCGTCGTCCGGCACGAACCGCAACGCCACGCCGTTGCTGCAGTAGCGCAGGCCGGTCGGCTCGGGCCCGTCGTCGAACACGTGGCCGTGGTGCCCGCCGCAGTTGGCGCAGTGGTACTCGGTGCGGGCGTAGCCGATGTGGTAGTCCGTCTTCGTCTCGAACGCTCCGGGCAGCGCCTCCGAGAACGACGGCCAGCCGCAGTGGGCGTCGAACTTGACGTCGCTGCGGAACAGCGGGTGACCGCAGGCGGCACACACGTACGTACCGGTCCGCCACTCGCCGTTGAGGGGGCTGGAGCCGGGCCGTTCGGTTGCCTCGAACCTCAACACGCGGTAGGCGTCGGGCCTCAGGCGCTCCTTGACGACCGGATCTTCGAGGTCGACCTTGGCGGGGGGAGGGTCGTCGCTCACGGCACTCAGGCTAAGGCAGGCGGCGCCCCGAGCGCGTCCTTTGCGTGACGGGCCGCCCGACAGGCGACGGTTCGCAGGCGGTGGCCGTTGCCGAGCGCCTGGAGCGGGTGGAAGACCGAGCTGCGCACCGCGTGAGGTGATTGGCGGGCCGCGGCGAAGGTCCCGCGGGCGCCCGTGTTCACGTTGGCCATCGGACCCTACTCCCGCTGGACGAGCGGCGCGGGCGCCCCCTCGCCCCAGCTCTCGAGCCAGTGGACGACGGCGTCGATCACGGCCGCCAGCGCCCGGCCCTTGTCGGTGAGCCGGTACTCGACCCGGACCGGCATGTCGGGTACGACCACTCGCGTGGTGATGCCCTCCGCCTCCAGCTCGCGGAGCCTCTCCGCGAGCATGCGGTCGCTGAGCCCGGGGATGGCGGCCTTGAGCTCGCTGAAGTGGTGGATGCCGCCCAGCAAGGCGCGGATGATGACGCCGGTCCAGCGGCCGCCGACGAGTTCGATGGCTCGTTGGTACTGTGCGCAGAAGACGTCATCGCTCACCTCATTATAATTACAGATAGTAAGCGACTTGACAAGTATGAGTCGCTCATCTATAGTCCAGTCCGTGGTTGCGGCCCGACCGTCGGGCGCGGCCGCCGAGCTCCGGCAAGGAGAGCTGAAATTCATGAGCAAGCCCCGCATCGCAATCATCGTCGGGACGACACGCGGGAAGCGGTTCGCCATGACGCCGGCGCGCTGGATCCAGGACGTCGCCGCCGCGCGCGCCGACATGGACGTCGAGCTGGTGGACTTGCGCGACTACCCGATGCCGTTCTTCGACGAGCCCGCCTCCAACGCGCACGTGACCTCGCGCAACGAGGTCGCGAGGCGCTGGCAGACGAAGGTGGCGTCGTTCGACGGCTTCGTCTTCGTGACGGCAGAGTACAACCACTCGATCTCGGCCGTGCTGAAGAACGCGCTGGACTACGCGGCGCCCGAGTGGCACCGCAAGCCCGCCTCCTACGTCGGCTACGGCGGCGTGGGCGGAGCGCGGGCGGTGGAGCACCTGCGCGCCATCAACGTGGAGCTGCAGATGGCGCCGATGCGCACCGCGGTGCACATCGGCGGCGCGGACTTCATTGCGGCTCGGCGCGGCGAGAAGCGCCTCGAGGACATGCCGCACCTGCGCACGGGCGCGCAAGCCATGCTCGAGCAGCTGGCGTGGTGGGCGCGGGCGCTGATGACGGCGCGCGAAGCCGACGAGGCGGTCGCGGCGGCGTGAGCCGCGCGCTCGGGCCGCCGACCCGCGTGATCCGACGGCCTGAGGAACGCCAGTTGGAGCCCGCGAAGTCGTAGAAGAGCCTTAACCAGGTCGACCAGGGAAGCCCGTATGCGGTGCCGTGGCGGACGATGACCAGACGCCGTGACGGCGATACGTAGATGAACTGCCCCTTGTCGCCCTCCGCAGCGAAGTCGAAGCTGCCGTCGTCGCGGGCGAAGCCCCACCACATCAGACCGTAGTAGGCGCGCCCCGGCAGCAGCGCCATGTCCGGGCCGTAGTAATCGGCGGCGGCCGGGAAGTACGGCTCGGTCGACGCCCGCACCCGGGACTCGGGGACGACCTGCGTCTCCCCGACCCGGCCCTCGTCGAGGTACAGCTGACCGAGCTTGGCGAAGTCCACCGCCCGCGCGTTGACGCCGGCTTGCATCTTCTCGAAGTCGCTCCTACGTGAGTCGGTCGACCAAGAGCCTGCATGCTCCATGCCGAGCGGATCCCACAGAGCGGCCTGCATGTACGCCGTCACGCTCGTCCCGGTCGCGCGCTCCAGGATGAGGCCGAGGAGCTGCGCGTGAAGCTTGTTGTAGGAGAAGCGGCGGGCCGGCGGCTCCCGGTACTGCGGGTGGCTCAGGGCAAGCGCGCGTTGGTCCGGCTAGTAGGTCGTGAGGGGATCGTCCCCGTTCAGCAGGAGCGGCCGTGACGCGCGGTACGCCATGCCCGAGGCCATCGTGAGCAGGTCGCCGACGCTGATATCGGAGAAGCGCGGGTCGCGCGACGTCAGCTCCGGCAAATAGTCGGTGATGGCGTCGTCGATCGAGCCGAGCGCTCCTTGCTCGATGGCGGCACCGACCAGCGCGGACGTGAACGACTTGGCCACCGAGAACGACGTGACGATGTCGTCCGGGTGCGTGCCGTTCAGGTAGTGCTCGGCGACCAGCACGCCGTCACGCACGACCAGGAAGGCCTGCGTGCCTTGCTCGGCGAGGTACGTCGGCCAATCGTCCGTCCCCGCCGGCCGCGCGAAGCGCTGGTCGACGGCCGGGTCGAGCGCGCGCGGGAACGGCCGCGGCGTGGCCGACGCCGTCAGGGGATGGGACGGGAACTTCTGCCAGTCGAAGGCGCCGGACTTTCGCCAGGCCAGGACCCGGTAGACGTGGGTCGGGGGGTACACCAGCACGCTCGTGACGACGGCACCGGCCGCGAGCACGAGCAGCCCAGCCATGATCCAAGCGAGGATGCGCAGCGCCAACCGACCACGTCTCATGGCCCGTCCCGTGTAGCAGAGGATAGGGGCCTTCCCAACGGCAGCGGAGGGCAGGATGTCCTCACGCGCGGTCGGCGACGACGCGGCAGCTTCGCCCGGCCCTTGCCAACACGTGCGGCCAGGCGGCCATCCGTGCCGACGCATGGTCGGCCGGTGCGCGGACGTTCCCGAGCGTGACCCTGCCGACGCAGCGGTTCCGTGTTGAGGGCCGCATCCACGTTGTGGACGAGATGGGCGTGCTTGACGAGGTCCGGTCGTCGGGTCCGCTCAGCCTCAGGCGACAGGACGCGCAGCAAACTGGAGGGATCCCGGCCGAGCAGTCACTGGCCCATATGCTAAGATGAGTGTGCCCATATGGGCAGAGCGCGGGGGCGGACCATCGTGACGCAACAAGCCTACAGAATCCCCAGGACCGTCACGCCTGAGATGCGTGCGCGCAAGATCGTTGCCCGAATCCTCGGCCTGCCGAAGGAGCCCGACGCCAGCGCGGTCATCCGTGCCGTCGACAGGGGCTTCGAGAGCGCGTCGGTCTCCCGCCTGGCCGCGTACATCAGCGTTCCGGAGGGCGACGTCCTGGCCGCTGTGGACATCTCGCGCAGCACCTTCAGCCGTCGCAAGAAGACGAAGCGGCTCACGACCGAGGAGAGCGACCGCCTGTATCGGCTCACGCGGCTTCTCAGTCGAGCCGTGGCCGTGCTGGGCGACGAAGCCGAAGCGCGCCAGTGGATGCGGACGCCGAAGCGTGCACTCGGCGACGTGAGTCCGCTCAACATGGCGAGGACGGATGCGGGCGTGCAGGAGGTGGAGGACCTCCTGGGCCGCATCGAGTACGGCATCCCGTCCTGATGGTCGCGCCGGGTCGTGGGTCGTGATGGTGGTGTGGCGGATCACCTCGGCTCGCCGTGTCGAGTCGGCGTTCTCCGGCGAAGGCGCAGCCAGGAGTCCCGGGCGCTGGAACCATAGGCACCGTCGCGTCGTGTACACCAGTGACACGCCCGCTCTGGCGGCGTTGGAGATCCTGGCGAACGCCGAGACCGCCTCGGCGCTGCGCGACCGCGTGGCGATCCGGGCGATCGTCCCGGACGAGGAGATCTACCGCATGCCGTCCGAGGACCTCCCGGCCAACTGGGACAGCAACCCGATCGGACCGCGCACGCGGGATCTGGGGGAGGCCTGGCGCGCCGATGCCGCCTTCCTGGCCCTGGCCGTCCCCAGCGCCGTGATGCCGTTGCAGCAGAACATCATCATCAATCCTGAGCATCCCAGCTTCCGGCGCGTGGAGATTGGTGACCCCATACCGATCCGGTTCGATCCCAGACTGAGCGGTTGGAAAGCGGGCTAGTGGAGGCCGTGCTTGGCGCGCTCAGCGCTCGCGGTCCGCAGTCTCTCTCTGAGTAGGGCCTGGGACGGCCAGCCCTTGCCGTCGTTGTCCAGGTAGCGCCTGCAGGCCGTGACGGGCGCACCAACATAGCCTTCGAGGTCCCGTCCTTCGATCCGGATCGTGGGCGATCCCGCGAAGCCGGAGCGCTCGTCCTCGCCGAGGCGATCCACGTTGCATAGCCGTACGGAGGCGTCGAGGCCCAGATCGACGAGGGCCCTTCCGAGCTCCGTCCAGGCGCGCTGCCAGGAGCGGCACCCTTCGAAGTAGACGAGTTCGATGCCGATCATGGTCTCAGCTTAGGTCGTATGGCCCGGCGCCAGGTCAAGCGTTTGACCGAACCGGTGACGTGGTTGCGCCTACGTGGTCGCGTTGGCGCAAGGGCGCCGGCGGGTCGCGGAGGCCCGGCCGAGATCGCCATACGAAGGAGATTCCTATGAGCAAGCCGGCTGGTTCGGTCCGCGCCGTGGTCGTGGTGCTGGGGTTGTTGATGGCGGCGGGGCTTGCGTCGGCGCAGAGTGGGCCGCAGTTCCTGCATGCCGCCTCAAGCGTGTCGTTCGATGCGACCGTGTCGAGCTTGAAGAGGGCGGTGGCGTCGAACGGGATGATGGTGCTTGGGCACCTGAACCAGAAGGGCGCGTTGTCGACGACGGGTTTGAGCCTGCGGGGTGCCGAGGCGTTCTTCGTCGGGAACCCGGTGGTGGGGAAGAAGCTGTTCCAGACGGACCCGTCGGTCGGAGTGGTGATCCCGCTGCGCATGTACGTGTGGGTGGACTCGAGCGGCAAGACGGAAGTGGGGTACTTCAGACCGTCGGATCTGTTCGTCGGAGTCTCGCCGGCGCTGGCCAAGGCGGGCGCGACGATGGATGGCGTGTTCGCGAAGATCCTGTCGCAGGCAACGCAGTGAGGTCGGAATGACGGGGGAGCGTGGCACGGGCGGCTCGGCGCGGTCTCGGACCGGCAGTGGTCCGGCGATGACGAGCCTGGCGGCGGAGCGAGCGGCGAGGCTGCTGGCACTGGTTGCTGCCGCGCTGTCGGGTGCCGGGCTCTTCGCGGTGAGCGAGGCGGGATACGCCTCGTTCTCGCGATTGGCGGTGGAGGTGGCGCTTCCCGCCGTCGGGGCGCTGGCGCTGATCGGCATCGTGGCGACCACGGCGGATTGGCGTGGGTTGCGCAGGACGCTGGTCGCAGGTGTGGGAGTCGGGATCGTGGCGACGGCGAGCCTGGAGTTGGTCCGCATCGTGGGGTTCCGGGAGTTCCACGCCATGCCTGGGTCGATGCCGATGCTGATGGGCGTGTTGTTGACGAATCGGATCATGGTGGGTCCGGACCTCGCGTCGAACGTCCTGGGGTGGGTCGATCACGCCTACAACGGGGTGGCGTTGGTGTTGATCTACCTGTTGCTGTTCGGAAGGCGGCAGGCCTGGTTGGCGGTCCCGTACGCCCTGCTGGTGGGAACGGGGTTTCTGGTGAGTCCCGTGCCGAAGGCGTTGGGGGCGGGGTTCTTCGGTGCGGCCTTGGGGGCGAAGTTCGCGATCACCGTGTACCTGGCACACGTCTCGTTCGGCACGGCGATGTTCCTTGGAGTGCGCCGCGCGCGCGACCTCGGGAAACCGCTGCTGCCGCTGCCCGGAACAGGACCGAACGCCAGACGGCCCCACGTTCGACGGGCCGGGTGACTGCCACGTCGATGTCGATCGTCGCTCGGGTCGGCATCGACGCTTCCGCCCGGGAGGACGCCGTGCGACCGCCGCGTGGGCCCGAAGCCGTCTCAGCGACTGGATCAGCGGGTGGACACGTCGCGCAGGAAGGGTGCGGGTACCCAGCCGTCGAAGCTGCCGCTGGCGGTGGTGACGCGAACCATGTAGTAGTCGAGGCTGGGGTTGCTCTGGTAGTAAAGGACCTGGACGCGGGTTCCGCTCGGCGCCTCGCCGGTGACGGCGGTGCGCAGATGGCTGTCATAGAGGTAGACGGTGGGTTCGACCAGCTTGCCGTGGTAGTGCCCGTCGAGCACCCCGGTAACGCCCTTGCCCAGCGGTTGGGGGATGCCGCAGAGCGAGGGGTCGTTGCGGCTGGGGAAGGGGAGGGCCGGCACCGGGAGGCTCTCGCCAAGCGTGCTCCGAGGCGTACCGGCGGCCGCGACGACGGGCGCGAGCGAGAGAGCGCCCACCAGGATGGCGACGAGCAGACCCTTTGATGCCATGGTCGACCTCCACGTCCTCATGATCGTAGGCGGTCGGGCCCCGTGGCCTCTGTTCGGCAGTTGACGGATTGTGCCTGACGTGCGCCTGCCGGCAGCTCGCGACCGGCCCGGAGCGGGCTGGCAAAGCCCAGCAGCGAGGGGCAGGCGTCCGTCGGGGCGTTCGCTGGCGTGCGCGCCGACCGCTATGATCGGGCCATCATGCCCGAGAGTCCGTTCGTCGTTCGGAACACGCGGTTCTCCGAGGTCATCGCACGGCAGGACATGGACGTGTTCATGCGAGTATGTCCCGAGCGGCCCTACGACCGGGGCGAAGCGGTGTTCCGGGCGGGCGACCCGGCGCTGGAGATGCACGTGATCGCCAAGGGCCGCGTGAAGGTGACGGTGGTGACGCCGGACGGGGAGGAGCGGATCCTGGCGATCTGCGGTCCGGACGATTTCATCGGCGATGCGTTCGTTGTTCAAGGGGCTGCGTACCGCGCGGAGGCGGTGGCGCTCACGGACGTGGTGACCTGCCCGATCTCGCGCGACCAGTTCCTGCAGATGGCGCTGAAGGCGCCGGGCTTCGTGCTGGGGGTGTGCGAGATCCTGTCGGGGCACCTGTTCGATTGCCGCGCACAGCTGGCGAGCGGGTACGACCCGGTGGTGGTGCGGGTGGCGAAGGTGCTGCTGGGGTTGGCCGAGCGGTTCGGAGAGCCGGACGACGAGGGCTGGGTCACGCTGGCATCGAACCTCAAGCACGAGGAGATCGCGTCGATGGTGTCTGCAACGCGCGTGTCGGTCACGATGGCCGTCGGGGAGTTGCGGGAACGGGGCCTGCTGGAGGGCAGCCGCGGGACCTACCGGCTGCATGCTCCGGCGCTGGCCTCGCTGGCGGACGCCTCGGAGGACGGCTAGTCGAGGCGCCGAGAAGGCGCGGCGGGTCGGAGCTGCCGCCCGCCCATGAGCCCCTGGCGCGCGCCTTCGAGTGGGCCGGATGGGCGCGTCCGTGAGGTGCCTGGCCTGCGGCCCCGAGGCGCCGGCGTCGCCGCTCCACGCCTCATGGGAGCGCCGCGAAGAGGTTGTTCAAAGACTCCGCATAGGTCGGGTGGGCGATGGGGGCGTCCCTCAGCGCGGCGTATGGAAGGTCGCCGAGGATGGCGATCTGCAGCGCGGCGGCGAGCTCGCCGCCTTCGGGTCCGAGGACGGCCGCGCCGAGGATGCGCTGCGTGGCGACGTCGACCACGGCCTTGAGGAAGCCGCGGGTCTCGTCGGTCTCCAGCGCGCGGGCGACGTGGCTCATGGGGAGGGTGGCCACCTGGACGTCGTGGCCGGCCGCGCGCGCCTGTTGCTCGGTGAGGCCGACGCGGCCGAGTTGAGGGTCGCTGAAGACGGTGTAGGCGAGGAGGCGCTGGTTGCGCCCGCCGTGCTCGCCGTCGCCCAGGAGGTCGGACGCCAGGATGCGGTAGTCGTCGTACGACGTGTGGGTGAAGGCAGGCCCGCCGGTGACGTCGCCGAGCGCGTAGAGGCCCTCGATCTCGGTGCGCAGGCGGTCGTCGACGGGAATGTAGCCGCGACGGGTGGGCGTGATACCGGTGTGTTCGAGCCCGAGGTCCTCGCTGTTGGGGCGACGCCCGGCGGCGACGAGGAGGTGCGTGCCGTCGATGCTGCGCTCCTCGCCCTCGACGTCCGCGGTGAGCCGCACGCCTCCGTGAGCGGCTTCGACCCGTCTTGCGTCGGCGTTCAGCCAGATGGCCACACCCTCGTCGCGGAGGATCTCGGCAAGGGCTCCGGCGACGTCGGCGTCCTCCCGGGCGAGAAGTTGCGGGCCACGCTGGACGAGCGTGACGCGGCTGCCGAAGCGGCGGAACATCTGGCCGAACTCGACGCCGACGTAGCCGCCGCCGAGGACCACCAGATGCTCCGGGAGCCTGTCGAGCTCCATGAGGCTGGCGTTGGTGAGGTAGGGGAGGTCGCCCAGGCCCGCGATGGGCGGAACGGCGGGGCGCGTGCCGACGTCGAGGACGATGGTGGGGGCGGTCAACTCCCGGCGACCGCCGTCGTTGAGACGTACGTCGAGCGCGTGCGGCGCCGTGAAGCGGGCGGTGCCCGCGATGAGGTCGAGCGTGTCGGCGCTCCGGAGGCGAGCCTCGGAGCCGCTCCGGAAGCGCTGCACGATGTCGCGCTTGCGTTGCCGAACGCGTATCAGGTCGACCGCCACGTCGCGCGCCGGGCCGACGTCGACGCCGTAGTCGGCGGCGCGCCGCGCAAGGTGGGCGACCCGGGCGCTGGCGATCATGGTCTTCGTCGGGGTGCAGCCCTCGTTGATGCAGGTGCCGCCGGCGTGCTCGCGCTCCACGAGGGCAACGCGTTGACCGGACGCGGCCATGCGGCCGGCGAGAGGGCTGCCGCCCTGGCCGGCTCCAACGATGATGGCGTCATACCGTTCGCTCATGGATGCCTCCGTCGAGGGGGCGTCGGCAGCGTTGCATGCGCCGCGCACATGCGGCCATCGTGCCCGCTGCGGCCGTCGCGTGCCGTCAAGCGTTTGACGTGCGCGACGCAGCGAGCTGTACCGCGGCCGGGCCCGCGCATCTGGCCCCCCCTTAATGCGGGGGCTCCGTCCTGGGCGCTCGAGGCGTGGCTCGCCCGACCCGAGGCAACGCCACGGGTACGTCCACCATGGCGTTGCCCCGGGCCTGGCAGCCAGCTGCGTCACCGACACCGGACCCGCCCTGCGTGCGGTTCCGTCCGCCAGCGCAGGCTTACGTCTTCGGCACGTCGATCGCCTGGAGCCTGCAGTACGCGTCCAAGCCTTGGACGCCACGCTCCACGCCTATGCCCGAGGACTTCCAGCCTGCCATGGGCACGCGGTAGTCGGTCCTGGTGTGCCGGTTGACCCACGCGACGCCGCACTCGAGCTGCGACGCCACCTCCGTCGCCCGCGCCGTGTCGGCGCTCCATACGGAGCCCCCCAGCCCGTACGTGGTCGCGTTGGCCCGCCGCACGGCATCCTCGACGTCGGCGAACGGCATCACCGGAAGCACCGGTCCGAATTGCTCCTCATCCACAAGGCGGACGCCGTCCGACACATTCGTGACGATCGTCGCGGGATAGAAGTAGCCCGGTCGAGCCGGGCGCTGTCCGCCCGTCACGGCCCGGCCCCCCGCTGCCTTGGCATCGTCGACCAGCTCGGTGACGCGCTCCACCTGCATGGCGTTGCAAAGCGGGCCCATGTCGGTGTCGGGGTCCATGCCGTCGCCGAGCCTCAGCGAGCCGGCGCGCTCCGCCAGTGCTTCCACCAACGCCGGGTAGACGTGCTCATGGACGTACACGCGCTTCACCGCGATACACACTTGACCGCAGTTGAACGTGATCTGATCGATTAGGGCATCGGTGACCCGGTCAACGTCGACGTCATCCAACACGATCGCAGCATCGTTCCCACCCAACTCGAGCGTCACGCGCTTCAGGTCCCTGGCCGCCGCAGCCGCCACCTGCAGGCCGGCCTCTACCGAGCCCGTGAAGCTGATCTTGCTCACGCCGGGGTGGTGGGTCAGCAGCGAACCCAGATCGTCACCGCCGGCCACGACGTTGAGCACGCCTGGAGGCAGCACGTCGCACAGCAGCTCTCCGATGCGCAGCGTGGTGAGCGGCGTGTACGGCGACGGCTTGAGCACCACGGTGTTGCCGGCGATCAACGCGTTCACGACCTTGGCCATGGCGAGGAGCACCGGGAAGTTCCACGGCGCGATAGCGGCAACGACGCCCAACGGCCGCCGACGCAACTCGACGCGCGCTACGTCATCGTCCTGCACGACCTCGACAGGGATGGGGATGGTCGCGAAGTCCCGAATCCGCGCGGGCCATCGCCGCGCAAAGCGCAGCGAGTCCTTCAGGACCATCCCTTGTTCGCGGGTGCGCAACGCCGCGAGCTCCTCCGCATGCGCTTCGATCACGTCGGCACACGCCAGCACGGCCCGGCGACGCCGGTCCTCGTCCCGGCCCCATTGCCTGAAAGCTTGCGTCGCGGCGTCCACGGCCAGGTCGAGCTGCTCTGCCGTGCAATCCGGGCTTTCGGCGAACACCTCACCCGTTGCAGGGTTGATGACGCCGAAGGTCTGCTCTGTCGGAACAGGCTCGCCCCCGATCGTCATCGCGAATGGTGCGACGTCACGGGCTACGGCATCACTCGTCATGGTGGTCCCTCCGTCATGGATTCCAACGTGCACGGCGACGTTGTCACGACGACAGCAAGGTGCAGCACGTGATGTGGTGGCGGGCAGTATGCGGGATCGACCCACGGAAGTCAACGTCCGTCCACGCGCCTTGACGGGATGCTGGAGCGCTACGGGGTCCGAATGCCGATACACGAGCTGTGCACAAGGTTTCGCGGACTGCGCTGGGAACGGTGGCGCGTGCGGTGTGGCCACTGCCGCTCCGCTGCTCGGCGCGGCGTCCGGGTACGCGGTACGGCCGCCCGAGGCGCCGAATGCCACGCGGGCACGGGCCGAGCGAGAGGCTAGAGGCAGTTGGCGGTGAACTTCTGGAGGCCGTTCAGCCCCCTCTGCGGAAGGCTGGTGTCGTAGTCTCCGCGACTCCCCGAGAACCGGATCGAGACGTCGCTCCCGCTGTTCGCCAGGTCGTAGAGGAGCTCGGAGCCGACCGGATCGGTCAGGAAGTTCTGGTCGACCGCGCCTGAGACTGGGAGCAGGAATGCGTGCGCTACGACCGTCTTCCGGCTCCCTGTGTTGGGCCAGAGCATGGTGACGTCGACGGTCTCGGACGTGGGTGGCTGTGCCGTAAGGATCAGGTCGGAGTACTTCGTGGCGTCGAACGAGAAGTCGATCTTGGTCTTGCCGTCCTTCATCTGAAGGGTCATTCGGAACTGTGCATCGTCGGGGAGGAAGAACCCCAGATTGCAGTCCTTGTTGCCGGTCGACGGGTCGGTCTGCTCCGCGAAGTACGTGAAGTAGACGGGCCGCGTTGCCGATTGCGCCGAGGCGCGAATAACGGCAGATGCGCAGGCGACGAAGACGACGACGAAGAGAACGCGCACTTCGGCCTCCTGAGCCCCCGCGCTGCGGACGTCGAACCGACGCGTTGGTCGGTGGGTGAATGCCTGTCGGGAGGCTCAGGTATGAGGATAGGGTTCGTCGAACCTTCGATACCGTAAAGTGCACCATACCGGCGAAATCGGACGCGCGTACCTCTCGCGCTGGGCGCCGGCCCTACGCGATCCTAGGTTGGACCGGCACTGCCAGACCTGGACGTGGTGACAGAGCCTGCTTCAAGGGACCCGACCCGCATCGATGGCCTCTGCGGGCATGCCGTATGCAGTCTGGTGGACGAGGGCATTGCGGCGTCGGGTGTCGCGGCTCCTGGCCACGGGCCTCGAGGCCGTCTCGCGCGCTTGGTCCGCGACCACGCCTGCCGCCCAGAGCGGCGCCACGCCAAAGACGTAGTCCCCCGAGCCTACGGACACCACCACCGAGTTGGTCTCGGTGCCGACGACATCGACGCCGTCGACCTCCCCGAGCGGCCGACCACCCTCGAGGACGCTGTCGACCGACGCCGACGGGAGGACGATCGTCGCAGAGGTGTTGGCGGGCACGCGGATTTCGAGTTCGAACCGGTCCCTGTCCCGCTTCCAAGCGGCCGCAATGACGCCCCGCACGGAGTGGTAGGTCGCCTGCGCCCACGTCAGCCCGCCCCCCAGCTCCGGTCGGATCACGATCCGGTCGTAGGCGAGCGCTTCGCGTGCCTGATCGATCCCGGCGACCGAGCGGCGGAGCCACTCGCCGATCGCGCCGAAGGAGCAATGGTTGAGGGAGTTCATCGCCGGCGTCTGGAAGCCACGGGTCTCGGTCCAGCCGTCCCACCGTTCCCAGATGGTGGTGGCGCCGTGCCTTATCGAGTAACCCCACGAGGGGTAGGTCTCGTTGAGGAGAAGCCGGGAGGCAAGGTCGGAGCGACCTGCCGCGGTGTGCACGGAGGCGAGCCTGTGACGCGCTGATCGAGCGGCGCCTTCCAGGCCCCGGCGAGTGAAGCGATCGTGTTCTGGACTGCCAGGCGTCATGCCATCCAACGCGGCTCGTTCGGGGCTGATCCGCTGGCCTCTCACCCGTCTGCGATGGCGACGCCTGCTGGCCGTGCCGCTCGACCATCGACGTTCCCCCGAGCGGCATGGTTCGGCCGGATCGGCCGCGGTCGGGTGCTCCCCAGTGGCCCCCGAGCAAGCTCAGGTAGTCGGGCAGCATGTCGCGCACGACCTGGCTGGCGGCATCCTCGATCGAGAGCGGCCTGCGCTTCCCCAACCACCAGGAGACGACCTCGCTGAACCCACCGACGAAGAACCAGGCAGATGCGCTCCCTCTTGCAGGGTTGATGGCGTCGCGGCCCTGCAGGCTTTGGCCCACTGACCGCCTCAGTATCCCTCGGGCCGTTGCGGAACGTAGGGCGCCTCGAGCCGCTCGCGTTCCTCGTCACCGAGCTCGAGGTCGACGGCGGCCAAGGCGTCGTCGAGGTGGGACGCCCGCGTCACGCCCACGATCGGTGCGGTGACGGCGGGCTGGTGGAGCAGCCAGGCGAGCGCGACCTGCGCCCGCGTCGCGCCGCGCTCCTCGGCGACCGCCCCGACGGCGTCGACGATCGCGCGGCTGGCATCCTCGGCCTGGCGGTAGAGCCTCTGGCCGAACGCGTCCTGTTCGCTTCGCGCCGTCGAGGTCGCCCAGGGACGCGCCAGGTATCCGCGCGCCAGGGGGCTCCACGGCAGCACGCCGACGCCCTGGTCGACACAGAAGGGCAGCATCTCGCGCTCCTCCTCGCGCATGAGCAGGCTGTACTGATCCTGCATCGAGGCGAAGCGGGTCCAGCCGTGCAGGTCGGCCAGGTACTCCGCCTGCACGAACTTCCAGGCGTCCATCGACGATGCGCCGATGTAGCGCACCCGACCGGAACGGACCACGTCGTCGAGCGCCTCCAACGTCTCCTCGACGGGGGTCTCGGGGTCGTAACGGTGGATCTGGTAGAGGTCGATGTAGTCCGTGCCAAGACGCTTCAGGCTGGCGTCGACCTGCGTGAAGATCGCGGCGCGTGAAAGACCGCCGCCCTTCGGCCCTGGCCCCATGCGGCCGTGGACCTTGGTGGCGATGACGACCTCGTCGCGGCGGGCGAGCTCGCCCAGGACCTTGCCGGTGATCTCCTCGCTGGTGCCTTGCGAGTAGACGTTGGCCGTGTCGAAGGTGGTGATGCCCGCCTCCCAGGCCTTGCGGATGAGCGGTCGTGCCTGATCGAGGTCGAGCGACCACGGGTGCGAGCCCGCGGCCGGCTCGCCGAAGCTCATGCACCCCAGCACGACGCGCGAGACCTTCAAGCCGGAACGTCCCAAGCGAACCTCGTTCATGGTGCTCCTTCCGCAATGCGTGATGCCGTCGACCGGTGCCGGACGCCCCGAAGAGACGACTTCAACCACAGTTCGGCCCTAAGCCTACGGCACCGCAACCGCGGCTTGTCCGCGGAGTGCGGGGCGCGCCAACGGTGACGTCGACCGCGACCGAGATGGAGGCGAGGGCGGCCATGCTCATCCTGAGGCACTTCGAGACGGCAAGGCTCCGAGGCCGCGCCTCGCACTCCAAGCAGCCCCGGCGACGCGTCGGCCCTCGTCTTCCGGTAGGCTGGACAGCCTGGCACGGCGCAAGGCCGGGCCAGGGAGGGGAGTTGGATGCAACCACCCAGCGACGCCTATGCGGCCGGTGGCGTGCCTGTGCGCAGCCGCGTCATCGAGCGCACGCCCTTCTTCTATGGCTGGGTCGTGCTGGCAGCCGGCACGTTCGGCATGATGATGACCACGCCCGGCCAGACGCTGGGCGTGTCCGTCTTCCTGGACAGGATCATCGCCGATCTGGGCGTCTCGCGCTCGTTCGTCTCCCTGCTCTACACCATCGGGACGGTGACCGGGTCGTTCGTGCTCCCCTTCGTCGGGCGCTTCATCGACCGCCGCGGTCCACGCGTGGCGGTGATCGTGGTCGCCGCCCTGTTCGCATTGGCTTGCGGCTACATGGGGCTGGTGCGAAACGTCGTCATGCTTCTCCTGGGATTCGTTCTGGTGCGCGGCCTGGGCCAGGGGTCGTTGAGCCTGGTGAGCCAGCACGTGGTCAACCTGTGGTTCGTCAGGCGGCGCGGTCTGGCCGTGGGGATGATGGGACTGGGGATGGCGGTCGCCACGGCCGTGTTCCCGATGCTCATCGAGATGTTGATCGGCAGGTACGGTTGGCGCGAGGCCTACGTCCTGCTCGGCCTCGTCGTTGCCGTCACCATCTTGCCGGTGGGTGCGCTGCTGTACCGCTCACGGCCGGAGACCTTCGGCCTGGCGCCTGACGGTGCCGCCCCGCTCGCCGCGCCCTCGCAGGCG
>CAYOXR010000034.1:0-3774 GCA_964407955.1 uncultured bacterium
AACGACAGCGCGTTCAGGCTGCCGGCCAAGCCCCGTCGCTCGTTTCGGACCAGCCCCATGCTGAACGCCTGCCGCGCGCCGGCGGTGCCCCGGTTGAGGATGGAGCGCAGGGCGTAGAGCCCGGCCGCCCAGGCGTAGGCCGGCATCAGAGGCATGGCGACCAGCAGCACGGTGCCGGCGGTACGCGGTCCCACGATCGAGCGCACCACCCCGACGCGCGCGCCCACCTCGCCGGTCACCACCGAGGCGATAGCGGTCAGGAAGAACGTGAGGGCATACACCGTGCCGATGGCCTCGGGCCCCGCCCCGAAGCGCACCGCGAACCAGTAGGGCAGCAGCGGTCCGATCAGCCCGATTCCCAGCGCGTTCACCGAGTTCACGACGGTGAGGAGCGCGAGCGCGACGTTCTCCTTGCGCCGAACGCCGGTCTCGCCGAGCGTCTCCCGCTGCCCGGCGCGCCCAACCGGCGGCTCCGCAACCGTTGCCTCTCCGGTGGCGGGTGCCGGCACGCTGGCGGCCGTCGCCGCGGCATGCCCCCCGTCCGCCGCGCCCCGCGCGAGTGCGGCCGCCGCGCCGCCGTTCGCTGCCGGGCCGCCGGGCGCCAGGCTGCTGGCGGCCTCGGCGGGGGCCGCGGGCGTGCCCGTGACCGGGCGCGGCAGTTCGGGCTCGCTCAGGCGGGCGATGATCCAGGTGGTCAGCAGCGCCACCACGAGGTTGAGCACGAACAGCGGCTCGTAGGCCGCGGGTCCCGCCAGGAAGCGGGCGAACAGCGGGACCGCCGAGCCGATGACGGTTCCGACGCCCATGCCGAAGAAGCCGAGCGCGGCATTGAGGCTGAACGTCTGGTTGCGCGAGGCGTGCTGCACGCTGCCGGCGAGCCACGCCTGCTCGACCGGCGAGAACGGGCCCGCAGCGCCGTTGGCGCCTCGCCCGTAGCCGAGCAGGATAGCGGCGACGGCCAGCACCCAGGCCTTCGGGGACAGCACCACCGCCAGCGCGCCGATGGCGTTGGCGAGCTGGTAGCCGAGCAGGAAGGGACGGCGCCCGAAGCGGTCGCTGAGCACGCCGGCGGCGAGGAGCATCGCCGCGCCTACCATGCCGCTCGCCCCGACCAGTCCGCCTATGGCAGCGGCGCTCCAGCCCAGGGCCTTCAGGTACAGCACGAAATCCACCACCAGCGCGCCCTGCGCCACGCTGCGGAAGAAGCGCGCCGACATGAGGCCGCGCGCGACGGGATGGAGGCTGCGCCAGCCGCGCCGCGTGAACGGCGGCGCAGCGGGCTCGGCATGGGGAGCCCGCTGCGCGCTCTCTACGGGGGTGGGGTTGCGGTCGGGTGTCGTGGACTTGGCTCCTTCGGTTCAGCGGCCCTCAGCGGCCACTAGATCGTTCCATTATGAACGATATCGCGTGGCGTGAAGGGTGGGGTGTTGCACGGGAGTCCGCTGCCGATCTCCGCGAGGCGGAGCCGCCCACCTGCGGCGGCCGACCGGACGTCTAGCCAGTGGGCCCCTTGCCCTCGCGCGCCCAGGCGAGCAGGCGGGCCGCGGCCTGGCGGTAGCGTCCGTACGCACGGTCGTAGACGTTCGCCGCCTCGGTCCGCGGGGTGAAGTGCCGACCGGCCTGCGTTCTGACCACGGTGCTCACCACCCGGCGCAGCGCGTCGGGCTCGGGGCTCACACCGGCCATCGCGATCATGGCGGCGCCGAGCGCCGAGGCGTCGATCTCATGCATGGTCACCACCGGCTTCCTGAGCACGTCTGCGACGACCTGGCACCACGTGTCGCTGCGGCTCCCCCCTTCGCTGAGTCGGACCTCGCGAAGATCGCTGCCGAGCTCCTCGAAGAGCGTCACGCAGTCCCTGACGTTGTACGCAACCCCCTCGAGCACGGCTTGAACGAGATCTCCCTTGACATGGGACGATGCGACGTTGATGAAGGCGCCCCGCAGTGCGGGTTCCTGGAACGGGGTAGCCGCGCCCTCCAGAAAGGGCAGGAACAGAACCCCGCGAGCGCCCGGTTCGGAGGAGGCCGTGCGCGCGATGAGCAGCTCGTACGCGTCGCGACCCGAGACCGTCGCCTGGCGACGCTCCTCCGCGCCCAGCTCCCGTTCGAACCAGGCGAGGGAGAGGCCCCCACTCATGACCAGGCCCAGCCGGATGTACCGCTCAGGGACGGCATGACGCATCTGCCAAATACGCTCGTAGCCGGCCGGCGTCAGGTTGCGGCTGGCGACGACCACGTGCCCGGCTGTCCCGAGCGTGACGCTGACGACGTCTTCGTCGATCGCTCCGCTGCCCACGGACAGGGCGGTCACGTCGCCGGCACCCGCCATGACGGGCGTCCCGCGCGGGATGCCGGTGGCCTCCGCGGCAGCGGCGGTGACGCGCCCGATGACGTCGGTGGAATGGTGGAGGGGCGGAAGTCGTTCGAGCGGGACGTCTGCCGCCTCGAGCAGCTCGGGAAGCCAGTCGTCGCTGCGAAGGTCGTAGAGGAGCGTGCAGGAGGCGTCGGACGTGTCGGTCGCCAGCTCGCCGGTGAGGCGCAGGTTGATGTAGTCCTTGGCGAGAAGCAGGTGCCTGGCGCGCTCGAGGAGCTCGGGACGGTGCCGGTGCAGCCACAGCAGTTTGGCCCCGGCATAGATGGCACTGGCCGGGTTGACGACCGCGGCCCGCAGCAGCTCGGGATAGCGGGCGTTGAGATCGGCGGCTTCGGAAACGGCGCGCTGGTCGAGCCAGATGAGGGCGTCGGCGACCGGTTCGAAGCGGTCGTCGAGGAGGACCAGGCCATTGAGCTGGCCGGAGACCGCCACGCCCGACAACGGCGAATGCCCCGCGCGCGCGAGCGCCTGCCCGCTGGCGCTGGCGACGGCCTGCCACCAGTCGCCGGGGCTCTGCTCGGACCAGCCGACCTCCGGGTGGGCCAGGGGGTGGCCTGCACTGCCCTTCGCCAAGACGCGGCCGCTTTCGTCCAGGACGAGCGCCTTGACCGCGGAGGTTCCCAGGTCGATACCCAGGTACCGGTTCATGCCCGACGCGATGCGGCGGCCTCCTGCGCTCCGGCGGTCGGCACGTCCCCTGCCAGGAACCGTCGCGGGTTGTCGACGAGAAGCGCTTGGATCGTGGACGCGCCGAAGCCTTCCTTTCGCAGGCGAGGTATGAAGCGCGTGAGAACGTAGTCCAGGCCTGGACCGCCGCCGTAGGCCCGCCAGTAGGAGGGCCGGCCGATGTCGTTCCCGAGCAAGACCTGGTGCGCTCCGCCACCGTCGACCACGGCCCTCAGCAGCGCGACTAGGTCGCTGTCGGGGCCGTACTTGGCCTTGCCGAAGCAGTCGTAGCCCAGGTAGGCGCCGCTCGCCGCAACGCTCAGGTGGTAGCCGGGGTCCGGATTGCGGTCCATATGGCTCAGAGCGACGCGGTGCGGCTCGACGCCCTGGTCCGCCAGGAAGCTCACCTGCTCCAGGCCCATCGTTCCGGCCGTGGTGTGGGTGATGATCGGCGCTCCCGTTTCCAGGTGCGCGCGGGCGGCAACGCGGAAGAGCTTGCGGGCGGCGTCGTTGAAGTTGTTGTATTCGCTGCCGGCCTTGATGACGCCCGCCCGGATGGAGGTGCCGTCGATGCCTTGCGTGAGGTCGCGCACGGTGTCGCGCACCATGTCGTCCTCGGCGACCGCGTGGAGCCAGCGGCCCATGTAGTACGGCCGGTTGTACCCGGCGGTGACGATCACTTTGACGTCGGGCACACGGTCTGCCACCGCTGCGATGCTTCGTATGTCACGG
>CAYOXR010000035.1:0-7618 GCA_964407955.1 uncultured bacterium
TGATGAGCAACCGCACGCCCCAACATCTGGAAGTGCGCATGGCGCGCGCCATGGCCGACGTCCGGCGACTCGCCCGCGCTCGCGGCCTCGAGCGTACCTACGCCGCGGAACTCTTCGGCCTCGAGCACGCGGTGCAAACCGCCATCGAGGCGCAGTCCCGGGGGATGGCGGAGCATGCCATCGAGGCCATCCGCCTCTTCGCGCACCAGTTGCTGCCCGGCCCGGCCGAGCAGCCTGCGGCCGCAGCAACCCGGCGGCACGCGCCGGGTTGAGGCGCCGCGCCAGGACGCGGCGCCTACCCAACCCTAGGAAACTCACCCAACCCACAAGATCACGCGACCCGCTCGAGCAGCCATCGCCAACCGGGAAGGCGCCTACGCGCTTTCCGACGGCCTTCGGGCGACCTCTCGACGAGGTCGCATGAAACCGGAACTAGGCCGTGCTGCACGTGGTGCCGGGAGCGGGGCTCGAACCCGCACGCCCCATGAGGGCAGCAGATTTTAAGTCTGCCGCGTCTACCGATTCCGCCATCCCGGCCGGTCCCACCGAGTGTAGCCGACCCCTCGGTCGGGGGCGCACAGGAGGGCGCCGTCCACGCCCGCCGTCTGCGCCGGACTCCGGCCACACCCGGCGCCGCCGGGCGTAGCATGCCCGAAACGGGGTGGCCCCCAGCGAGCTGGACGGCCCGCGTGCCTCGGCAAGCGTGCGCATCGCGCCTGGCTCGGAGCGCCTTCCCGCGGAGCTCGGGTGCCGCCTTGCGGGTCGGCCCTGAAAGGAGCCCAGCGTGACTGCCACCGATACCTTCCTCGAGGCCCGCGACTTCCTGCTGCGCGAGCGTGAGGACTACGATGCCGCCTACCGCGGCTTCGCCTGGCCGAAGCTCGAGTCCTTCAACTGGGCGCTCGATTGGTTCGACCACTACGCCCGCGGCAACGACCGGCCCGGCCTGTGGCTCAAGCACGACGACGGCGGCGAGGTGCGCCTCAGCTTCGCGGCGCTCTCCGAGCGCTCGTCGCGCCTGGCAGGCTTCCTGCGCAGTCGCGGCGCGCAGCGCGGCGATCGTCTGCTGGTCATGCTGCCCAACGTGGCGCCGCTGTGGGAGCTGATGCTGGCGTCGATCAAGCTCGGCACGGTGCTCATCCCGGCCACCACGCTCCTGACCGCCGAGGACCTGGCCGACCGCATGCTGCGCGGCAACGTGCGCCACGTGGTCACCGACGAGGCGGGCGCCGAGAAGTTCGCCGGCATCCAGGGCGAGTACACGCGCCTGCTGGTCGGTGACGCGCGGCCCGGCTGGCTGACGTACGAGGACGCCCTCGGCTTCAGCGGCGCCTTCGAGCCCGACGGCGAGACGCGCGCCGGCGACCCCATGCTGCTGTACTTCACGTCGGGCACCACCTCCAAACCCAAGCTCGTGCTGCATACCCACCAGAGCTATCCCATCGGTCATCTCTCGACGATGTACTGGATCGGGCACAAGGAGGGCGACGTGCACTGGAACGTCAGCTCGCCGGGCTGGGCCAAGCACGCCTGGAGCAACCTCTTCTCACCCTGGAACGCGGGCGCCACCGTGTTCGTCTACAACTACCAGCGCTTTGACGCCAGGAACGCGCTGCAAGCCCTGGTCGACGCCGGCGTCACCTCTTTGTGCGCGCCGCCCACGGTGTGGCGGCTGCTGTTCCGGGAGGACCTCGCGTCCTACCCGGTGAAGCTGCGCGAGCTCGTGGGGGCGGGCGAGCCGATGAACCCGGAGATCATCGAGCGCGTCAAGGAGGCCTGGGGCATCACCCTTCGGGACGGCTACGGTCAGACGGAAACCACCGCGCAGGTGGGGAACACGCCCGGCCAACCGGTCAAGCCCGGCTCGATGGGCCGGCCGCTGCCCGGGTACCGCGTCACACTGCTCGGCCCGGACGGGCAGGTGAACGTGCCCGAGGGTGAGATCTCGCTGGCCCTCGATCCCCCTCCGCTGGCGCTGATGGCGGGCTACATGGACGACGACGAGCGCACCGCCGCCGCCATCCAGGGCGGCTACTACCGCACCGGCGACGTGGCCTCCATCGACGACGACGGCTACTACTGGTACGTCGGGCGCGCCGACGACGTGTTCAAGAGCTCGGACTACCGCATCAGCCCGTTCGAGCTGGAGAGCCTGCTGATCGAGCACGAGGCCGTTCAGGAGGCCGCCGTGGTGCCCAGCCCGGACCCGGTCCGGCTATCGGTCCCCAAGGCGTTCATCGCCCTGTCACCGGGCTTCGAACCGGACCGCGACACCGCGCTCGAGGTGTTCCGGTTCATCCGCCGCAGGATGGCGCCGTACCTGCGCGTACGCCGTCTCGAGTTCGCGGTGCTGCCCAAGACCATCTCCGGCAAGATCCGGCGCGTTCAGCTCCGTGACGGGGAACGAGAGCACGTCGGCAACCCGCGCGGCGCCAGGGAGTTCTGGGAGGAGGACTTCCCGGAGCTCCGGGAGGGCAGCTAGCTTCGGTCAGGCGGCCTGCGTCTGGCCCAGGAGGGCCCCGGCCTCGTCTCGGTCGCCCTCGCGGCGCTCGCGCGACCAACCCAGCTCGCCGGCCAGCAGCTCCGACACGCGCTCGAGCGCGGCGGAGGCGTCGGCCTCGTCGAGCATGGCGACGCGGAGCCGGCGCCAGAGCACGTCGGCGCTGCTGCGGGCGTACTCGAAGCGGGCCGCGTAGACGACCTCGGCCTCCAGGTAGGGCTGCTCGGGGAGCAGGCGGGCACCGTGCCCGTCCTTGGCCAGCGCGGCCACCTCGGCCGCGAAGCTGCCGTAGGCGCGATTCAGGTAGCTGGCAACGTCGGCGTCCAGCCCGAACCGTTCCTGCAGGGCGCCGGCCCCTTGCGCGCTGAAGCCTTCGGCGCCGACGAGCGGAAGCGACTCGGTGGCGCTGGCCCGGGCCGGGGCCAGCTCGCCGACGCGCACGGCCTCGTTGACCGCGTCGACCGCCATGCGCCGATAGGTGGTCCACTTGCCGCCCGCGACGGTGACGAGCCCGGCCGGGCCGACGTTCACGCCGTGGTCTCGCGACAGGCCCGCGGTATCGGCGGCATGGGGGTCGGCCACCAGCGGCCGTAGGCCCGACCACGCCGCCTTGACGTCCGAGCGCGACACCGGCACCGCGAAGTAACGGTCGACGTGGCGCAGCACGTAGGCGATCTCGTCCTCGTGCGCCCTCGGGTTCTCCTCGATGGCCGCCTCGTTGTCCGTGGTACCGACCAGCGTGTGCCCCAGCCAGGGCATGAGGAACAGCACCCGCCCGTCCTCCGTCTGCGGGATGAGCAGGCCGGTGGCCGGCGGCGAGAAGCGCTGGTCGAGCACGATGTGGATGCCGGAGCTGGCCGTGACCATCGGTTCAGCGGCTGGATCCTCCATGCGCCGCAGTCCGTCGGTGAAGGGTCCCGTGGCGTTGACGACGACCCTGGCAGCGACCGCGAAGCGCTGCCCGCTCAGCCGGTCCTCGAGCTCGGCGCCGCGCACGCGCCCGTCCTCCAACGCCAGCGCCGTGACGCAAACGTGGTTGGCGATGACGGCGCCCTCGCGCGCGGCCGTGAGGGCGATGGCGAGGTTCATGCGGGCGTCGTCGAACTGGCCGTCGTAGTAGAGCACCCCGCCACGAAGGCCCTGCTGCCGCAGCATCGGGAAGCGCTGGAGCGCCTCCTTGGCGTCGACGAAGCGGCTCGTCTGCAAGTTGGAGCGTCCGGCCAGCCAGTCGTAGAGCTTGAGGCCGGTGAGGTAGTAGGGGACGTCCAGCCAGTTGTACAGGGGTGTGACGATGGGAAGCGGATGGCTGAGGTGCGGCGCGATCTTGAGCAGGATGGCGCGCTCGTGGAGCGCGTCGCGCACCAGATTGAACTGCGACCGGTCGAAGTGCTTCACGGCCTTCTCGAGGTAGCGCACGCCGCCGTGGATGAGCTTGGTGCTGCGGCTGCTGGTGCCGCTGGAGAAGTCGCCCCGGTCCACCAGCGCCACGCTCAACCCGCGGGTCGCAGCGTCCAGCGCGACGCCGGTGCCGGTGGCGCCCCCGCCGACCACCAAGACATCGTAGGGCGCAGCGCCGGAGCGCAGCCTCCGGAGTTGCTCTTCGCGATCGGGCCAACCAGGCCTCATCCTTCCACCCACCTTTCGGCGCGCCCCAATGCGCGTCTCCAGTCGTGCAGCAGCTCGTCGCGTCGCGTCGCCGGCATGGCGGGTTCGAAGCGTCGCTCTGCCACCCAGTGGCGTGCCAGCTCCGCCCGGTCGGCCCAGAAGCCGACCGCAAGCCCGGCCAGGTAGGCCGCGCCGAGCGCGGTCGTCTCCGTGACCTTCGGCCGTACCACGCTCGCTCCCAGGACGTCGGCCTGGAGCTGCATGAGCAGGTCGTTGCGCGCGGCGCCCCCGTCGACGCGGAGCTCACGGATGGCGCTGCCGCTGTCGGCCGTCATCGCGGCCACCACGTCGCTCACCTGGAAGGCGATGGCTTCGAGCGCCGCGCGCGCGAGGTGTCCGGCGGTGCTGCCGCGTGTCAATCCGACGATGGTGCCGCGGGCATAGGCGTCCCAGTGCGGGGCTCCGAGGCCGGCGAAGGCGGGTACCAGGTAGACGCCACCGTTGTCCGGCACGCTGCGCGCCAGGTCCTCGACGTCCGCTGCGGTGCGGATCAGACCCAGGCCGTCGCGCAACCACTGCACCACCGCACCGGCGATGAAGATGCTGCCCTCGATGGCGTAGGCGGTGGCGCCGCCCACCTCCCACAGCGCCGTCGTCAGCAGGCGATTGGCCGATGCGACGGGCTGTGCGCCGGTGTTGAGCACCAGGAAGCAGCCCGTGCCGTAGGTGCTCTTCACCTGGCCCGGCTCGAAGCACGTCTGCCCGAAGGTCGCCGCCTGCTGGTCCCCAGCCATGCCCGCCAGCGACACGCCGGCGAGCGCCCCCTCGCGGATGGCGCCGTACACCTCGGAGCTCGAGCGCACCTCCGGCATCATCGCCCGCGGGATGTGCAACCGATCGAGCAGCAGCTCATCCCAGTCGCCTTCGTGGATGTTGAAGAGCATGGTCCTGCTGGCGTTGGACACGTCGGTGATGTGGAGCTCGCCGGCGGTGAGGCGCGCCGCCAGCCAGCTGTCGACCGTTCCGAACGCCACCTCGCCGCGCTCGGCGCGCGCCCGCAAACCATCGACGTGCTCCAGCAGCCATGCCAGCTTGCTCGCCGAGAAGTAGGCATCGAGCACCAGGCCGGTGCGAGCCTGCACCTCCGACTCGAGCCCGTCGGCCCGCAGCGCCTCGATCATGTCGGCGGTGCGGCGATCCTGCCACACGATGGCGTTGTGCACGGGCTCCAGGCTGCGGCGGTCCCACACGATCGTGGTCTCCCGCTGGTTGGTGATGCCGGCCGCCGCGACGTCCCGCGGCGCGACTCCCGAGCGTGCCAGCACGTCGTCGATCACCGCCGCCTGCGAGCTCCAGATCTCGGTCGGATCGTGCTCGACCCAGCCCGGCCTGGGGAAGTGCTGCTCGAACTCCCGCTGCGCCACTGCCCGCGGCATGCCCTCGCGGTCGAACAGGATCGCACGGGAGCTCGTCGTCCCCTGGTCAAGCGCGATCACGTACTCGGCCACGACCGCCCTCCCTCCGACCCCGCACACCCTCGCACGGCCCCCGGGCTCTCCGGGCGCGGTCGCCAGCCGCCACCACGTCTCATGCCCCCAGCAGGTCGCGCAAGCGCAGCCGGACGTAGTCCCGCTCACCGCGCAGCGCAAGCTCCAGCGGCTCCTGCGCTCTGGGCAGCAACCGACCGCGGCCGTGGATACGGCACTCGACGCGTCCGACGCGGAAGCGCTCGACGAACACGCGTTTGACGGCGTCAGCCGGAAGCGAGCGGCTGGAGAACGCCTCGAGCGAGAGCTTGTGCAGCGGCGCGAAGGTGTGGATGCACAGCTGCGATTCGGCGGCCACCAACGCGCCGCTCACCCCCTCGCGGCCGTCGGGCGACGCCAGGATGGTCACCCTGCTCACGCTGCCGGTCTCGTTCATCAGCTCGCCGAGATCCGCCAACACCGACTCCACCCCCCCGGCGTCCGTGAGCAGCACGTCGTCGGCGCGAAAACCGTCCAGGATGAGGTGGGTACCGTAACCCAGGGGGTCGACGCCGTTCACCATGCTCAGGTTAGCATGCGCCGCATTCGGTCGCGGCCGAGAAGCCCCGCCCCCGACGGCGCTCACGCGCCCGCAGCAGCGCCGTCAGGGGCCGCTGACGGCGCTCACGGCGTGCTGCAGCGCACCGGCCACATCGCTGTCGGGAGAGCCCAGGATGGTGCCGAGGGCAGCGTCCATCGGTCCCCACACCGCCCCCATCGCAGGCACGTTGGGGATGGCCACGGAGTCCGCGAGCGCATCTCCGAACCCCGTCAGCACCGCGTCCCCCTTGACGCGGGCGAGCGCCTGGCGAGAGGCCGGGATGCGGCCCGTCCGCGTCGCCAGGTCCGCCTGCGCGGTGGGCTGCGTCAGCCACTTGGCCAGGTTCGCGGCGCCCACCTTGTCGCCGCTGAACCGGTTCAAGAGCACGCCGTCGACGTTCATCAGGCCGCGCCATGGCGTGCCGTCGGCAAGCGGCGGCATCGGCACCACGGTCACCGGGATGTGCGCCTTGACGATGGCCGGGATGAGCCATGGGCCGTCGTAGGTCATGGCCACCTTGCCTGCCAGGAACAGCTTCTGGATCGCGCCGTAGTCGACCTCGGGCGGAAGGAGGCCGTCCTGGAATCGCAGCGCCTTCAGCTCGCGAGCGCCGGCCACGCTGCCGGGCGATGCCAGGCCGATGTCATTGGTGTCCGGCCCGCCTTGGGCGTTGGCACCGAAGACGTAGCCGCCGAACGTGCGGATCCAGGCGTAGGCATAGTAGAAGTTGGCCGCGTCGAAGGCGAAGCCGTAGCGCCCGCCGCCTGTCAACGACGCAGCCAGCTTCTTGAGGGCGGGGTAGCTGGTCGGCAGATCGGACACCAGGTTCGTGTTGACGATGAGGGCCGGCCCTTCGACGCTGAGCGGCAGCCCGTAGAGCGTCCCGAGGTAGCGGAAGGCCCGGGCGGCCTGCGGGCTCAGGCCGTCAAGGTACGTCTGGGTGGCGAAGTCGCTCATGTCGGCGAGGACGCCGTCGTCGGCGAGGGCCGAGAACTGGTCGTGCGGGATGCCCACGAACAGATCTGCGGCCGTCCCCTTCTTGGCGTTCAGCGCGGCCTTCTGTTTGATGTCGCCGAGCTTCATGGCGGTTACCTCGACGTGCCGGTCGAACGCTCCGCCGTACGCCCGCGTCTGCTCCTCGAGCCAGGTGAGGGCCGCGCCCTGGTAGGTGGTCCAGACCGTCAGCGTTCCGCCCGGGCCTGCCTCCGTCGCCGGCGCCTGGTTGGTGGACGGCGGGCCGCCCGGGGGCGGATTGGCCGGCGGCTGGTTGGCTGGCGGCTGACTCGTCGCACTCGGTCCGCCGGCCCCGGACGCGTCGGGCGTCTCCGTGGCTTGCGATTGTGCCCGAGCCGCCGGCAACGCAGCGAGCGCGAGCACCAGGGCGGCCAGTGCCAGGGCGGCCACCGACGCGCGCCGAACGCCGCAGCGCCTGCCGCCGTCCACGCT
>CAYOXR010000036.1:0-3752 GCA_964407955.1 uncultured bacterium
CGCCACCGCCCCCAGCAGCACCCCCGCCGCGTCCGTGGGGTTCGTCACCACCGGCCTCAGCAGGTGCGGCACGCCATCGAACGGCGTGAGCTCCACCATCTTCGGATCGATCATCAGCAGCCGCAGCTCGGTGGGCACGAAGCGGTACAGCAGGCTGCCGATCAGCGTGTTCACCGCCACCGACTTGCCCGACCCCGTCGAGCCCGCGATCAACAGATGCGGCATCTTCGCCAGATCCCCCACCACCATCTCCCCATCGATCGACTTGCCCAACACGATGGGAAGGCGCGCCTTGCTCCGCCGGAAGCTCCCCGACTCCGCCGCCTCGCGAAAGCGCACCAGCTCCCGCTTGGCGTTGGGCACCTCCAGACCGATCACGCTCTTGCCCGGGATCGGCGCCTCGATGCGCACGCTCCCCACCGCCATCGCCAACGCCAGGTCATCCGACAGGTTGGCGAACCGCGCGATCTTCTCCCCCGGCGCCGGCTCCACCTCGAAACGCGTCACCGTCGGGCCGCGCACCGCCGCCACCACCCGCCCCTCCAGCTTGAAGCTGGACAGCGTCTCATCGATCTTCCTCACCCGCTCGCGATGCTCCCGCGCCAACGCCCCCGGCTCCTCCACTGCCGCCTCCGGCTCATCCAACAACGCCACCGGCGGCACCTGCACGGGAATGCCCCCGAACTCGGGGACGGGCGCCGCGGCCGCGGCCTCGCCAGCGGCCTCCAGCGACACGGCGGCTGCCGCCCGGTCCGGGCGCCGCGCCTCGACGCCGTCATCGAGCAGCGCCGCCTCCAACTCCGGATCGACGGCCGGCGCGCGATCAACGTGTGCGGCGGTCTCGGGGAACCGCTCCTCGGTCGCCGACATCGGCTCCAGAAGCGTCTCCTCCATGGAGGCGTCGCTGTTGCCGGCAAGCGCCACGGCGGCGGGGGCGGCGGCCGCTGCTTCCCGCGCCGCGCTCGCCGCGCTCTCCGCCCGCGCGCGCACGGCACTCAGAGCCTCGCGCCAGCCTGCGAGCTTCGACAGCTCGGCGACGCCGTTGGCATCCAGCGCCGACGCCAGTGCATCGTCGAGCTCGATCACTTCTTCGACGTCCGCGTATGCCTGGCGCGTCGCCTGGAGATCGCTCGCGAGCGCGCGCCACGGCTCGAACGCCTCGGCCTCGCCCGACAAGCGTGCGGCGTCTGCCTCGATACGGACGTAGTCCGTCAGACGGCGGCCATGATCGGCCGACGCGCGCGCCAGCTCACGCGGGCTCATGCCCTTGAGGGCGCGCTGATCCAGGTCCCGCTCACGGGTGAGGCGACGGTGGCGCTCCAGCAAACCGGTGAGGTCCAGTGCCAGCGTCTTGCGCAGCCGATCCAGTGCGCGCGCGGCGTGCGCGCGCCCCGCCACCGGCTCGTCGAGCGCGGACTTGACGGCGCCCGCCCAGGCTCCGAAGGTCTCGGCGCGGCGCCAGGCGTTCAGCGCCTCCTGGGTGGACCCCACCTGCCCGTCGCCGACCACCGGGAGGCCCATCTGCGGCGCGCGCGCGCCCTCGGCCTTGAGCTGCTCGACCATCTCCACGGCGCGATCCCGCGCGAAGTCCTTCACGGCTCCCTGCCACGCCTTGAGATCGGCCCGCGCGTCGGCGAGCTGCTCCGGTCCCGGCCCGCCGGTGAGGCGCTTGAAAGACGTCCTGACCTCGCCCCGCCAGCGGTCGAGCTCGCCGCTGCCCGGGTAGAGGTTGCTGAGCGCCTGAAGATCGGCATCGAGCGCGACGAGCGCACGACGTGCCAGCGCCACGTCGGCGCGGAAGGCCGCACGCGCCTTGGCGCGCCGCCGTGCGGCGACCAGCGCCTTGACGCCGCCACGGACCGCCCCCACCAGCGACACCAGCAGGCCGCGGATCAGCCGCGTCGGCGGCCAGCCGAGCAACAGGTCCAACCCCACCGTCGCCACCAGCAGGGCTGGAACCACGGCCAGAGCGCCCCAGGCGCCCCCGAGCGCGGCGCGCAGGGCGCGGCCGAAGCTGCCGGTGTGCCCGGGCGCGACCATCGCCACGGCACCCCACACGCCGGCCGCGAGGAGCAGATAACCGAACAACAGGCGAGGCCACCAGCGCGGGCTCCGCCTCAGCAGGAACAGGCCGCCCAGCGCTACCAGAGGCAGCGGCAGCGCGTAGGCGCCACTGCCCAGCCGTCCCTGCACCGCGCCGCGCACGGCGCGGCCGAGCTGGCCGGTGGGAAGGGACGGCAACACCACGCCGAGCAGGAACACGCCACCGGCGAGGAGCACCAGGCCGATGGCCTCCAGGTCCAGCTGGGCGCGTCTCCTCGTGCGCTTGGGCTTCCGTCTTCCCGCCACGTGAGGTAGTTTATCGCGAGCCCCCGCCGCCACACGCGAAAATCGGGACATCGCGGTGAGGTGAGGTGGTGCGTCCTGCACGTCGTTCACCGCGACGGACCGGGCGCACTCCCGGACGAGGCCACCATGTCAGGTCAAGCACCTACCGCCGAACCGCCGGGACGTCGACCCGAACAGGATCGACCTCGTTGGCTCGGTCGCTGGCGGCACGTGCGCCGGCGGCCGGCGGTGTGGAGCGCGCTGGGCGCGGCACTGTTCGTGGTCGGGGCCCTCCTTCACTGGCCCGCCCTGTGGCTGGGGATCTTGTTGGCCGTGCCGGTGATGGTCACCAGCATCGGCCTGGGCTGGCGCGTCGCCTGGCCGCTGGTGCCCGCGGGCGTTGCCCTCGCCTGGCTGGCGGGGCGTGGGAGCGCGACGCACACCGGCGTCCTGCCGCTCACGGGACTGGGGGCAGCGCTGGCGCTCGCAACCGCCGCCGGCAACGACCTGTTCTCGCTGTGGCGCGCGACCGCAAGGAGCGCCCGCGCCAACGAGCGCCGTGCGCGGCTGCTCGGCGAGGCGGCGTTGGCCATGCACCAGGCTCACGACGCGGCCGCGCTGTACCGCGCCATGCCCCGGCTGCTGGCCGACATCCTCGACTACGCCCACGCCGAGGTGTTCGTGCCCGTCGGCGACGCGCTGAGGCTTCAGGCCGCGCATGGCGGCGACCTTCCCGTCGACCTGAACATCCCGCTCGCTTCGGTGATGGGACGCGCCCTGCGAAGCGGCGAGGCGCAGTACGTTCCTGACGTGAGCGCCGACTCGGCGTACGTCGGCGACCCGCGCCTCCCGACCAGCAAGAGCGAGCTTGCCCTGCCGTTGCTCGTGGCGGGTCAGGCGCACGCGGTCCTGAACGTGGAGCACACATCCCCTCGCGCCTTCGACGCCGCCGATCGACGCACCCTCGAGGCGTTCGCACGCATCGCCGGAGAGGCGCTGGCGCGTTCGGAGGCGCTGGCGTCCCTCGAGCGCCAGCGTGAGGAGCAGGCGCTCGTGGCCCGGCTCGAACAGCGCCTGCTGCTGGCCGAAGGTGCGCGCGAGGCGACGGCGGCCGCCCTGTCGGAGACGGTGCCCGCTCTGGGGCTCGACGCCGGTGCCGTGGCCGTGCTGCGGAGCGGCGCGCTGCACGCGCTGGCGGTGCAGGGACCGGCGCCCGAGGCGCTGGGTCGCGCACTCAACGATGGGCTGCCGCTGGAAGGGCGCCTGCGCGAGGCGTGGGAGTCGCGCCGGGCGGCCCTCATCGACGACGTGCTGGCGGCCGACCAGGCCGGCGATCTGAGCTTCGTGGCGGGTGCGCGGGCCGTGGCGATCGTGCCGATCACCAACGCTCAGCGGGAGCTGCGGGCGCTGCTGCTGCTGTGCGA
>CAYOXR010000037.1:0-2902 GCA_964407955.1 uncultured bacterium
CCCAACGGCACCTTCGTGACGAGTACGCGACACCAGGAATCGCCTTGGAAGCGTCCCGGCACCCACGCTGAGCCTGCGGGGCCCGGTCCGGTGCCTGCGGCTCCTCAGAACAAGAGTCCGTCCTCGACCCCGCGCTCGGCCTGCACGAGCAGGCTCAGGTAGACGGCTTCGTGACGTTCCCGCGCGTTTTCGTCGTGCGGGCAGCAAGGCTCGGCATCGACCTCGTCCCCACCCCGACTGGTCAGGCCCGGTAGAAGCGTCGCGTGCTCGGCATCAGCGCCAGGACGATGATCGCCGATCCCAACAGGGCGTACAGCACGAGCAGCGACGATGGGCCGACCATCCATAGCTCGACCGCGAGCCACACCAGCAGGCCGACGCCCACCACACCCGTGCCGACCCACGACCAGTGCTCACCGAACGTGCGCTCGAGCGGCCGCAACGCAACCCAACGCGGCCGTGTCCACAGGCCCACCGCGACGATGGCGGGGACCACCCCCAACACGAGCAGAAGGATCACGCCCGGCACGAGGAAATCGACGAATGGCCCGCGACGGAGCACGCTGAGAGGCATCCCCACGAGACCGCCGGTCGGGTCGATCGCGAGGATTGCACCGCCACCGAGTCCGCTGACGGCCTGAAGGGCAACGAGGCTCGCCAGCAGCGACGGTCCGGGCGGGAGCCTGCTTCGAGCTGCGCTCGACATCTGAACCCCTCCTTTGGCTCTGGGTGAAGCAAGTGCCGTCCACCCAACCAACTACATACGGAACCGCCGCAGAGCCAGGGAAGTGGCAGTTGTCCTGCCTGCCTGCCTGCCAGCCAGCCGGCCAAACCGAACGCAAACACAACGCAGGCGGCGGCCAAACACCGCTCACGGACACTCGTCGTGGTGGAGTCGCCGAACCCACGTTGACGACGGGGCGCAAGGTGACGTGGCGGCCCGAGCGTCCGCTGCCAGCGAACGCGCTGACAGGGCCGGCCCAATGAAGGGTCTCCGTCTCCTCCACCAGGTCACCTCCGCCGCCCAGGACCCCAAGACCGCGGAGCTCGCGGTGCAGCAACAGCAGATCGCGGTGGAGCAGGCCCAGGAGAACCTCGACTCCATCACCACCGTCGCCCCTTTCGACGGCGTCGTCTCCGACGTCGCCACCGAAGTCGGCGCCTACGTGCCCGAGGACGGTACCGTCCTCACGCTCATCGACGACCGCACGCTCGACCTCCCCGCGCAGATCGACGAGACCGAGATCTCGAAGGTGAAGGCGGGTCAGAGCGCGTCGGTCACGCTTGACGCCATGCCCGGCCAGACGTTCGGGGGCACCGTCACGGCCATCGCACCGACCGGCCGGGCGGTGTCGAACATACCGATCTTCGACGTCACCGTCACGCTCGACAACCAGGCGCTGACGCTCCGGCCGGGCATGACGGCGCAAGCGGACATCGCCGTGCGAACGGTTGACGATGCGGTGACGCTCCCACTGACCGCACTGCATGCGGTTCCCAGCGACTACGACTTCCGCATCCAGAACCAGACCGACAGCCTGGAGTCGCTCAACTCGGTCACCAGAACCCTCACGCTCTTCCTCGGCGCCATCGCCGGCATCAGTCTGCTCGTCGGAGGGATCGGCATCATGAACATCATGCTCGTGTCGGTCACCGAGCGGACCCGCGAGATCGGCATCCGCAAGGCTCTAGGGGCGAAGCCACGCCACATCCTGGCGCAGTTCCTCACCGAGTCGGTCGTGCTTTCGGTGGGCGGCGGCCTGCTCGGCGTGGCGCTCGGGCTGGCCATCGCGCTGCTCGTCATCCCGCACTTCGGCATCACCGCCATCCCCTCGGTGGGCAGCTCCATGCTGGCGTTCACCTTCGCCGTGTCCGTAGGGGTGTTCTTCGGGTACTACCCGGCCCGCCGAGCATCGGCCCCGGATCCGGTCGCTTCCCTGCGCTACGAGTGACGTGCCGGATCGTGCCACAGATCCATGGCGGCCGAGCACCATCCGCGGCGCCTCAAAACGAGGCTACATACTCTCGGTGGGCCTGGAGGCGCTCGAGCGTCTCCTCTATCCGGTCGCCACCGAACTTGTCGAGCACGGCGTTGGCGAGGGTGAGCGCGGTCATTGCCAGCACCACGATCGACGCGGCGGGCACGGCCGTGTGGTCCGAGCGCTCCCGAGAGGCGTCCGCCACCTCGTGCGTAACGACGTCGACGGTGGGCAGAGGACGCATCAGTGTCGCGATGGGCTTCATTGCGGCTCGGACGACGAGCTCGGCACCCGTCGTCATCCCGCCCTCAAGGCCCCCCGAGCGGTTGGTCTCGCGGAAGTAGCTCCGCGCCTCGTCACGAGAGATGGCGTCGTGAACCTGGCTGCCAGGGAGAGACGCCGCGTTGAAGCCATCGCCCATCTCGACGCCCTTGATGGCGGGGATGCTCATCACCGCTTTCGCCAGAAGCCCGTCGAGCCTGCGGTCCCACTGGGTGTGGCTTCCCAAGCCGACGGGAACGTGCCTGAAACGCGCCTCAACGACGCCGCCGAGGGTGTCGCCCTCGCGCTTCGCGCGGTCGATGCGCTCGATGATCGCGTCCTGCGCCGCGAGATCGAAGCACCGCACCGGACTCTCGTCAAGTGCGTCGAGCCTGTCCCAGTCCATGCCGCCGTCGCACTCGATCCCTCCCAGGCTGACGACGCGAGCGCACGCGTGGAGTCCGGCCTCCTCAAGGAGACGCAGGGCGATGGCCCCGGCGGCTACCCGGCCGGCCGTCTCACGCGCCGAGGCCCGCTCGAGGACGTCACGAAGGTCTTTGTGGCCGTACTTGATGCCCCCGGCGAGGTCGGCGTGGCCGGGTCGGGGCTGACTCACGCTCCGCCCCCTGGGCTCGTTCCCGCCAACCGGGTCCATGACCTCC
>CAYOXR010000038.1:0-2165 GCA_964407955.1 uncultured bacterium
CTCGCGCCGCGTGCCGACATCGAGCTCGTGAAGCGGCATGTTGTCCGCAAACTGCACGACCCGTACGCCGAGCTGGTGCGCGCGAACAACGAGGTCCATGGCGAGCATCGGACGTTGAGGCAGGAACCCAGGTACGCCGACCGACCAGGGGTACGCCCAAGAACTGATGCCGACTTTCACAACATTCGCTTCCTTTCACCCCAAACGTGGGTCAAGTCTCGCGCACGTAGATGGTAACCGGTTAAACTAGTCGCTGCAATGGCCAACATGGAACGACACCCCCGAAGCAGGCGAGCGGTCGCCGGCACGGCCTACTACCGTCCCGGCTGCCCGGGCACCATCGCTGTAGTCAGGGGCGGTCCAGCATCAGCTCCAACGTCAGGTCGGCATGTGGTCAAAGGAGGGAACTCGTGGAAGCGCTCCTCAAAACCGAACCAGAACGCGGCCTGACCTACAGCCAGGACACGCCGGAACCCGAACTCGCGGCCGACGAGGCGCTCGTCGAGATCACCACCACGGCCATCTGCGGAACCGACGTCCACATCTACGAGTGGGACGAAGGCGCCGCCAACTTCCCCATCCAGTTCCCTCGAATCGTGGGGCACGAAGCCTCTGGCACGGTGAGAGCCGTGGGAAGTGCCGTCAGCCGCGTAAGCGTCGGCGACCGGGTTGCGTTCGAGACCCACATACCCTGCAACCACTGCTACGCCTGCAGGACTGGGAATGCTCACAACTGCGAGAATCTGCAACTCTTCGGAATTGACCACGACGGCGCCTTCGCGACCCTCGCCACAGCACCCGAATCCGTGCTCTTCAAGCTCCCGGAGCGGATGAGCTTCGAGACCGGCGCCCTCCTGGAACCGGCTGGCGTGGCAATGCACGCCCTCCAGCGCAGTGGGATTCGGCCGGGCGACACTGTCGCGGTGACGGGCTGTGGCCCCATCGGGCTCTTAACCTGCAAGCTCGCACTCATCGCTGGCGCCTCACGCGTACTCGCGTTCGACATCGACTCGGCCCGGCTCGAGGCCGCCAGGGATCTCGGGGTGACTGCCATCAACCCAGGAAGTGGTGACCGAGCTCTCCTCGCGCACGAGGCGAACCCTGCCCGAGGAGGCGTGGACTTGCTCGTAGAGGCCTCTGGAGCTGCCGACGTCTTTGAGTGGGCACTGCCCATGATTCGGAGAGAAGGAACCCTCGTTACCGTCGGGCATCCGGGGCGGCCCGTGCCCATCGACATCACGCAGTCCGTCAACAAGCTCGGACTGACCATACGCGGCAGCTTCGGGCGGCATATGTGGAAGACGTGGACGGCCCTGGCAGCCCTCTTGGAAGCCGAGCGAATCGACCTGGAGGCCTTCATCACACACCGCTTCGCCATGCCGGACTTCGACAGCGCGTTCGACGCCATCCGCCACGGCGCCATAAAGGTCCTCCTCGATCCCAGCCGCTGATTTCCAGGCTAGCTCAACCGTGGAGAAGGCCGTCGCCAACCGCCTTCGGGCCACAAAGCCCGCCTGTGCGAAGGGTCAAAGGGGCAGCCATCGTTCGAACCCGAGGGTTGGCGGCAGTTCGCGCGCACGCCGGTCTTCGTCAAGCTGCAGGCGCGGTGGCTGGAGTTCAACTCATGAGACCCGCGAACGTCATCGCAGCATGGTTGACCCAGCGCTTGCGGGCGCGGTGAACGCTCTGCCCCCGCGCCTCGGCCCGACCCACCACGATGGGCAGGTCTGCACGAAGCTCGTTCAGCACGTGCGCATCCGGAATGTCGGCGTATAGAGTAGCGAAATCTTGCGTTACCGGCTCGAGCGAGCGGCCCACGTGCAGCATGACCCAGTTTTGGTTCCGGGCCTCCTCCCTCACGGGCCTGTATGCCGAGATTCGCGGGGAGTGGCGGCCGTAACGCCCTTGCGGTGGCCGGCAGGCCCTGGTGCGGCTCGAGTCCGGCTTCGCGGAACAGACGGCGGGCGAATGCCTCTCCCTTGGGGCGCGTCACGGCAGCGAAGACCAGATGTTGGCTGTCGGGCGGTGCCTCATGTTCGCGGGCGGCCATCGGTAGACGCCCGTCGTGTATGCGATGGTGGATGGATGTATAGCCGCCGGAAAGCTGCCGCTGGCCAGAATGGAGGCCAAGCGGGCCTGTGAGGAGCTTGGTCTTTCGCGTCTGG
>CAYOXR010000039.1:0-8803 GCA_964407955.1 uncultured bacterium
CGAGATCAAGGAGGTGCTGGCCGAAGGCCGCGACCCCTTCGCGCCGCCGACGCTTGAGCTCACCGTCGACACCGAAGCGTCGAAGGCGATCAACGCCGTCGAAGGCGGCGCCATCATCCTCGCCGGCTCGGGCATGATGACGGGCGGACGCATCCTCCATCACCTCAAGCACAATCTGTGGCGCGAGGACGCGAGCGTGGTCGTGGTGGGCTATCAGGCGTCGGGCACGCTCGGTCGGGCGCTCGTTTCAGGCGCGGAGCGCGTGCACATCTACGGCGAGGAGATCCGGGTACGCGCCCGCGTACACACCATCAACGGCTTCTCGGCGCATGCCGACCACGACGACCTGCGGCGGTGGCTGGATGCCACCGGCGACGCCGAGGTGTTCCTGGTACATGGCGAACCCGAGGTCATGGACGCCTTCGCCGCCGAGCTGCGCGCGTCGGGACGCAAGGTCACCACACCCGAGCCGGACGTGTCCTATCGGCGATGACGCTGCCCGGCCGGTGGAGAGGAGCGGCCGGCACGTTGCGGCCGTCCGCCGGGTGGTCAGCCACCTTACGGACGTGAAAGGCAGCGGGAGGGTTTACTGAGGCATGGATTGGGAACTGCCGGTCATCGCCCTGCGCACCCAGGTGGTGCTGCCGCGCACCCTGGAGAACGTGGACGTCGGACGCCCGAAGTCCAAGCGGGCATTGGAGGAAGCGCAGGCCGGGGACAACCGGGTCCTCCTGGTGGTCCAGCGTGAGGGCCGCATCGACGACCCCGCCGGCGAGGACCTGTACGACGTGGGCACGTTGTGCGTCATCAAGCAGGTGATACGGCTGCCGGACGACACCCTGCAGGTGCTGGTGGAGGGACGCGAGCGCGCGCGCATCGATGCCTACCTGGCGGGCCCGTCGCTGCGGGCGCAGGTGAGCACGATCCAGGAGGCCGCCGGCGATCCGCAGGCGGTCCACGCGCTGGTCGAGCAGGCGAAGCAGGCGTTCGCGGAGTACGCGCAACAGAACAAGAACCTGCGGCTCGACTCGTTCCACCTTGAGAACCTGCGCGGGTTGCGCGAGGCCGGGCCGCTGGCGGACGTCATTGCCAAGTACGCCACCTGGGACGTGAGCGACAAGCAGGGCGTCCTCGAGGAAGCGGATGCGCACAAGCGTCTCGAGCTGGTGTACGGCTTCCTCACCCGCGACCTGGAACGCTTCGACACCGAGAAGCAGATCAGCGCGCGGGTCAAGCAGCAGATGGACTCGAACCAGCGCGAGTACTACCTCCGGGAGCAGATGAAGGCGATCCAGCACGAGCTCGGGAACGACGACGCCTCGGAGACCGAGGAGCTGCGGGAGCGGGTCGAGGCGAAGAACATGCCCGAGTACGCCAAGGAGCGGGCGCTGAAGGAGATCGAGCGGCTCGAGCGCATGTCGGGCGGCTCGCCCGAAGCCACGGTGGTGCGAACCTATCTCGACACCATGTTGGAGCTCCCCTGGAGCGAGGCCGACGAGGAGACGCTGGACATCCGGCACTCGGAGGACATCCTCAACGAGGACCATTACGCGCTCGAGGAGCCCAAGGAACGCATCCTGGAGTTCCTCGCCGTGCGGCAGCTCACCGCCGAGCGCGAGGGGCTGCAGTACAAGGCGCCCATCCTATGCCTGGTCGGCCCTCCCGGCGTCGGCAAGACCAGTCTGGGCAAGTCGATCGCTCGGAGCCTCAACCGGCGCTTCGTGCGCATGAGCCTCGGGGGCGTGCGTGACGAGGCCGAGATCCGCGGCCACCGCCGGACCTACATCGGCTCGCTGCCGGGCCGCATCATCCAGGGCATGAAGACCGCGGGCACCGTCAACCCGGTGTTCCTCCTCGACGAGGTCGACAAGATGACGGCCGACTTCCGCGGCGACCCTTCCTCTGCCCTGCTCGAGGTCCTCGACCCGGAGCAGAACAACACCTTCTCGGATCACTATCTGGAGATCCACTACGACCTGTCGCGTGTCATGTTCATCACCACGGCCAACACCCTGGCGACGGTGCCGCGGCCGCTCCTCGACCGCATGGAGGTCATCCACATCCCCGGCTACACGCTGGACGAGAAGATCCAGATCGCGCGTCGCTACCGTGTCCCGCAGCAGATCAAGGATCATGGCCTCGACGGCAAGCTGGAGATCGGCGACGACGCCGTGCGCCGCATCGTGCTCGAGTACACGCGCGAGGCCGGGGTGCGCAACATGGACAGGCTGATCGCCAAGGCCACTCGCAAGGCCGCCCGCGAGTTCCTCACCGAGGAGTGGGACGAGGTGCGCCTGCTCGACGGCGAGCGGGTGCGGGAGTATCTGGGGGTGCCGCCCTACCGCGACGAGCAGGCCGAGAAGCAGCCGCAGCTCGGCCTCGCCCATGGTCTCGCCTGGACGTCCGTCGGCGGCGTGACGCTCGACATCGAGGCGATCGCGGTGCCCGGCAAGGGCAACGTGGCGCTGACCGGACAGCTGGGCGACGTCATGAAGGAGAGTGCGCAAGCGGGTATCGCCTACCTGCGCAAGCATGCCGACGAGTTCGGGCTTCCCGAGTCGTTCCACGAGAAGCAGGACCTGCACGTGCACGTGCTGGAGGGCGGCACGCCGAAGGACGGCCCGTCTGCAGGCATCGCCATCGCGACCGCTGTGGTGAGCGCACTGTCCGGCCGGCCGGTGCGCGGCGATGTGGCCATGACCGGCGAGATCACGCTGCGCGGCCGGGTGCTGCCGATCGGTGGCGTCAAGGAGAAGCTGCTCGCCGCGCACCAGGCCGGGATCCACCGGGTGATCCTGCCCGCGGACAACGAGGCCAACCTCGAGGACGTTCCCGAAGCCATCTTGCAGGACCTCGAGATCCGTTCCGTGAGCGACTTCCGCGAGGTGCTGGACGTGACGCTCGTGAAGGCCGACGCCTCGGAGGCCGAGTTCGTCCCGCAAGCCGAGGACAATCCCGCCGGCGGACCCAGCGCGCGCGCCTGAGCGGCCGGCCAGGCCGGCTCAGGGCGCTTCGCTGCGTTCCCTTGTCAGCAACGTCGCCAGGGCCAGCAGCACCGGCTGGGCGTAGAGCTCGGCACGATCGAGTCCGCCGCCGGTGAGCAGCCCCACCGCGCCCAGCGAGCGCTTGCTCGCGCGTACGCCGTAGAGCCGGTCCATCGCCTCGCCCAGCTCGAGGCCGTCGTCGAGCAGGGCTGCGACTTCTCGTGGCAAGGCGAAGGCGGCACTGCGCGCGGCGCTGCGCTCGCCCGAGCGGGAGACGGCCACCGTCCAAGAGAACGCCCACAGCGCGCCGCCGTCGCGCGCGACGCCGCCTTCCAGGCCGATGCCGACAGCGGCTGAAGCGGGCGCGCCGGCGAGGGCGGCCCTGGCTCGGTTGGCTGCGCCTCGCCGCGTCTGCTCATCCCCCCATGGCTGCGCGGAAACACCGGAGGCAACCTCCAGGCAGGTGACGGGGGGCCGTTCGTCCCCGAACAGGCTGGCCAGGGCCGACTCCAACGCCCGGCGCTTTGCCGGGTTGGTCGACCCCAGCGCCACCGGCCCGGGGACCGGAGGCACGGCCCCGACAGCCCAATCGGGTCCGGCCTGGCGCCCGGCGGCGGGAGGGCGCTGGCGCCGGCGCTCAGCCACGCGGTGCCCCCCTCTGCGGGTCGGCACCGGTCGCCAGGCGCTCGCCGCGCACGCCGTCGCGCTGCTGGAGCGCATGCAGCCGCGCGTACAAACCGCCGCGAGCGAGCAGGGAGGGGTGATCGCCGATCTCCACCACCCTGCCGGCATCCATCACCGCGATTCGATCGGCGTCCCGGATGGTGGAGAGGCGGTGGGCGATCACCAGGCTGGTGACCTCGTGGCGGCGCGTGAACAGGCCGCCCAGCGCGTCCTGGATGACGGCCTCACTCTCGCTGTCGAGGCTGGAGGTGGCCTCGTCCAGGACGAGCACGCTGGCGCCGCGCAAGAGTGCGCGGGCGATGGCGAGGCGCTGCTTCTGACCCCCCGACAGCTTCACCCCGCGCTCACCGACCTCGGTGTCGAAGCCTGCCGGCAGCTCCGCGATGAACCCCAGCGCGTTGGCGAGTTGGGCGGCCTCGGTCACGGCATCGTCGTCTGCCTCGGGCCGGGCGTAGCGGATGTTGTCGCGGACGCTGCCCGAGAACAGCGTCGGGTCCTGGGGAACGACCGCCAGCGTGCCGCGCAGCGCGTCCAGGCGAAGGTCGCGGACATCGTTGCCGTCGATGAGGATGCGCCCGCGCGCGGGCTCGAACAGCCGCCCGAGGAGCTTGACGACGGTGCTCTTGCCCGCACCCGAGGGACCGACCAGGGCCACCGTCGCACCGGCGGGCACGACGAGATCGAAGCCGTCGAGCGCGGGCGTGTGCGCCTCCGGGTAAGTGAAGCGGACGTCCTCGAAGCGCAGCTCGCCGCTCGGTGACTCGCCCACGTGACCGCCCGCCTCGGGAGACTCGGATAGCAGATCGTCGATGCGCTCCAGTGCTGCGGCGCCGGCCTGCAGCTGGTTGTTGAAGTTCAACACGAACACCACCGGCGTCACCAGCTCGCTGACGTAGAGCAGGAAGGCGGTGAGTTCGCCGGTGCTGAGAGAGGCGGCGCCCAGCGGCAGCGACGAGCCCGCGTGCTTGAGCACGATCATCCAGCCCCCCAGAAGCAGCAGCGCGGCGGTGCCGAGCCCCGAGCTCAGTCCGACGCCGGCCTGCATCAGGCCCGACTGCAGGCGGCGCGCTACGCCGAAGCTGCGGTAGCCTTCGCTGGCGTCCGCGAAGCGCCCCAGCTCCTCTTCCTCGGCGGTGAACAGCTTCACCACCCCTGCGTTCTGGATGGCCTCGCTGGCGATCCCGGTCAGCTCGCCCACTTGCGCGCGGATGCGCCTGGACAGGCGCCGGAGCGGGTCCTGGAAGCGCAGGGTGAGGACGACCATGGCAGCGACGATGCCCAGGCACACGAAGGCGAGAAGCCAGTTCATCACGGACAGGATCACGAGGACCACGGCGATGCCGAACAGGCGTCCGAGGATGCGCGAGGCGCCGGCCTGGATCATCGACTCCAGGGCATTGACGTCGGAAACGACGCGGGCCACCAGCGACCCCGAGCGCTCGCGCGTGAAGCGGGCCATCGGCAGGCGCAACAGGTGCGCGTAGGCCATCCGCCGAAGGTCGTGGATGACTTGCTGCGTGAGGGTGTAGCTGAAGTACATCGACACGAACGCCAGGGCCTCGCGAGCCAGGTAGTACAGCCCCATGGCCACGGCCAGCAGCAGGAAGATGCGCGGGGAGCCGCGAGGGATGGCGACGTCGATCACGATGCGTGCGAACTGCGGCGCCACCTGCGACACCAGCGCGCCGACGGCGATGACGAGCGATAGGAGCAGCACACGCCAGCGGTAAGGGGCGAGCAGGGCGGTGAGTCGCCCAACCGCGCCGCGGCGTGCCAGGGCCCGTCGTGGCGCGCTCACGAGGCCCCGCCGTGGCCGGTCGCGGCGGTTCCGCCGTCGTCTCGGCGGGGAGACCGCGCACCGCTCTCGTCCACGACCGCACACCGCAGCGCCTCGCCGTCGCCGGACAGCCGGTAGCGCCCGAGCGATGCCGGCAACACCACGGCGGCGGCGCGCGCCAACCGCTCCTCGCCGCCCGTCCAGGCGAGCGTCGCGTGTCCGTGCGTCAGCACGATGACCTGCAGGCTGCTCGGATCGGTTCGCCCCTCGCGGGCGGTGCCGTCCAGCAGGGTGGCGTCCATGACGAAGTGTGGGCACCCCACGAGGCGCCTCCAGCCATGCACCAGTGGCGCTGGCGTTTGCTTGGCCTGCCCGCCTCCGGCCAGCGAGGCCACCTCGAGGGCCTGCTCCAGGTGCAGCTCACGGGTCCGACCTTCCGCGTCGCGGCGCCGGTAGTCGAAGAGGCGGTAGGTGAGGTCGCTCGACTGCTGGATCTCGAACAGCAGGATGCCGGCGCCGATGCCGTGCACCGTGCCCGCCGGGTTGTAGATCACGTCGCCGGCGACGACCGGAATGCGGTTCATCAGCCGGGGCAGGGTACCGTCCGCGACCGCAGACCTCACCTCGGCGCGCGTCACGTCACGGCGGAACCCCCACAGCACGTGCGCTTCGGGGGCGGCCTCGAGCACGTACCAGGCCTCGCTCTTGCCCAGGTGGCCGCTGGCGGCCTCATGCGTCAGCGCGTAGGCGTCGTCGGGATGGACCTGCACGGACAGCCGGTCGGCGGCGTCGATGAACTTGGCGAGCAACGGAACCTTGGCGCCGTAGCGTGCTGCGCTGGCCGTGCCGACCAGGCGAACGCCCAGGCGGGCGCCCACCGCCTGAAGGCTGCTGCCCGCGAAGCGGCCGTTCAGGACCTGGTTCTCCGCGTAGACCAGCCACGCCTCGCCGACGGGCTCGCGGCCCTCATCCGGCGCCGGCCGGCCCAGGTACTCGGGCAGCCGTCCCCCGCCCCAGATGCGGCGGCTGTAGCGGATGTCGAGTCTCAGCGGGTAGATGTCGCCGTTGGTCATGCCCTTCCCAGCGGACGCGCGGGGCCGTGGCCGGCGCAATCCGTTCCACAGCGCGTCACGGGGAGCCCGGCCCGGTCGCCATTTTCACCGTACGATAAGGCGCAGCACGATGACTCACGCCGTCTCGCACTTTATCAACGATGCCGGCTGGCTCGCGCCGCTCTACTACGTGGCGTCGTTCCTGGTCACGGCGCTGCTGCCGTTCATCCCCACACCGCTGGTGGGCGCGCTCGGCGGCAAGGCGTTCGGGTTCCTGCCGGCCGTTGCCTACGGCATTATCGGCCTGGGGCTGGGCGCGCTGGTCGGCCTGCTGCTGGCCCGTAACATCGGCCGCCCCATCCTCACGCTGTTGGTGCGTCGCAACACCCTTGACGAGTGGGAGGAGCTGCTCGGCATCCGGTCTGTGGCCCTGTGGGGGGTGATCTTCTTCATCTTGAATCTCGACTTCATGGTGCTGCTCTCCGGGCTGACGTCGCTGCCACTGGCCGAGTTGTGGATTGCGGCGATGATCGCGCGCGCCCCCTGGCTCATCGCCAGCGCCTGGTTCGGTAGCGCGGTGCTGGTGTCCGACACCGTGATGTGGCTGGCACTGGTGCTGCTGATACCACTGCTGATCTTGCTCAACCGGCTGCGGCCACGGATGCGGCACTGGCTGATGCGACTCAGGCCGGGCAGCCGCGCGCAACGCGAGGTGGCGCCTCTGGGCGGTAGGGGCAACGCCGGCGTGGCCGAGCGCGGCGACGACGTCAGTCGGGGATCTTCTTCCCCGGATTCATGATCCCGCCGGGATCCAACGTGCGCTTCAGGAGGCGCATGAGCGACAGCGCCGCACCGTGCTCCTCGGCCATGTAACGCAACTTGCGCGCGCCCACGCCGTGCTCGCCGGTGCAGGTCCCGCCCGCCGCGAGGGCACGCTTCACGATGCGGTGGGCGACCTCGTCGACCCGTTCGCGTTCGCCCTCGGCCTCGCCGTAGAACATGGCGAGGTGGAAGTTGCCGTCGCCCACATGGCCGATCAGGTAGGCGGTCAGCGCCGCGCGCTCGCAATCCGCGAGCGCGGCGGTCACGGCCTCCGGCAGCCGCGAGATGGGTACCGCGACATCCGTGACGAGGCTCTGCTTGCCGGGATTGGCCGCCACGTAGGCGTAGAACGCTTTGTGGCGCGCTTCCCACAAGCGCTCCCGCTGGGAGGCAGCGGTGGCCGCTTCGAAGCCCAGCGCGCCGGAACCGCGGGCCAGCTCACGTGCCAGCTCGGCGTCGGCGGCAACGCCGGCCGGATTGCCGTGGAACTCCAGGAACACCGTCATCTGCTCCGGGTAGTCGGTTCCGGCGTAGGCGTTCACCGCCTGGATGCTGCGGGGGCCGACCAGCTCGCAGCGCGCCACCGGCACGCCGGCCTGGACGAGCCGTGTCACGAAGGCGGTGGCTGCCGCGGCATCCGCGAACGGGAGGCGCGCGGCCGATGCCGCCTCGGGCAATCCCACGAGCCGGAGCGTGATCTCGGTGATCACGCCGAGCGTACCCTCGGCCCCGGTGAACAACGCGCACAGGTCGTAGCCTGCGGCGCTCTTGCGGGCGCGGTTGCCGACGCGGACGAGCTCGCCGTCGGCGGTCACCACCTGCAGGGCGAGCACGTAGTCACCGGCGACGCCGTATCGCACCGCCATCGTGCCCGACGCATTGGTCGAGACCATGCCGCCGAGCGTGGCGTGCGCCCCCGGATCGATCGGGAAGAACAGGCCGCTGCGCCGCGCTCGCTCGTTCAGCCGGCGATAGCCGACGCCCGGCTCGACGACCGCCAGGAAGTCCTCCGGCCGCAGCTCGAGGATGCGGCGCATGCGCGTGAGATCGATCGACATGCCGCCCTGGAGCGGGACGGTGTGGCCCTCCAAGCTCGAGTTGGCGCCGACCGGGGTGACGGGGATGCCGTGACGGCGCGCGAAGGCCACGACGGCGGCGACCTCCTCGGCTCGCTCGGGGAACACGACCGCGTCGGGAAGCGCGGTCCCGGCGTACGACTCGCCCCGGGCATGCTGCTCCAGCACCGCCGTCGAGGTGACGACCTGGTCCTCGCGCAGCAGGTCCTTCGGGAGGACACGCATGGCTCAGCTTAAGGGCCGCGGCCGACGCGGACAACCGTGCCCGCTCGCCGTCCGGGCGACCGTCAGCGACGCAAGCGCGGGTCGAGCACGTCGCGGATGGCGTCGCCCAGCAGGTTGAACCCGACCACGGAGAAGAAGATGGCGATGCCCGGGAAGATCGACAACCACGGCGCGACACGGAAC
>CAYOXR010000040.1:0-9204 GCA_964407955.1 uncultured bacterium
AGGGCGCGCGCGACTTCGTGGTTCCGGCGCGCCTCCGGCCGGGAACGTTCTACGCCTTGCCGCAGTCGCCGCAGCTGTTCAAGCAGATGTTGATGATGTCGGGGGTCGACCGCTACTTTCAGGTCGCGCGCTGCTTCCGCGACGAGGACCTGCGCGCCGACCGGCAGCCGGACTTCACCCAGCTCGACATCGAGATGGCCTTCGTCGAGCAGGACGACGTCCTGGCACTCAACGAGGGCCTCATGCAACGGGTCGTCGCGGCCGCCACGGGCGGCGACATCGTCACGCCCTTCCCCCGCCTCGGTTACCGCGAGGCCATGGACCGCTACGGCACGGACAAGCCCGACGTGCGCTTCGATCTGACGCTCGACGACGTCAGTGACGCCTTCCGCGCCAGCGCCTTCCGGGGCTTCGCCTCGGTGCTGGCCGCGGGGGGCTGCGTCAAGGCGCTGCGCGTGCCCGCCGATCTGGCGGGCCCGCTGACGCGGCGCACCCTCGACGGCCTCGAGGCCCACGCCAAGCGCTTCGGCGCGCACGGGCTGGCGTGGTTGCGGCGCGACGACGCGGGCGGCTTCAGCGGCTCCATCGCCCGCTTCCTGGGCGAGGACGAGCGGGCGGCGCTGGCGCGGCTTGCGACGGGAGTCGGCGACGTCCTGCTGCTCGTCGCAGACAGCTGGAAGACGGCCTGCACGGCGCTGGGCGCGGTGCGAACGCGACTGCCCGACGTCCTGGGGCTCGAGCTCGACAACGAGGCCACCGCCTTCTTGTGGGTGGTCGACTTCCCGCTCCTGCAACAGGATGCGGACACCGGCGGATGGACCTACATGCACCACCCCTTCACGCGGCCGCACGACGACGACCTCGACCTTCTCGAGCGCGACCCGGGCGCGGTGCGCGCCTACGCCTACGACCTGGTGCTCAACGGCAACGAGATCGGCGGCGGCAGCCTGCGCATCCACCGCATCGACGTACAGAGGCGCATGTTCCGCGCGCTCGGCTTCAGCGACGCCGAAGCCGAACGCCGCTTCGGCTTCTTCCTGGAGGCGCTCACCTACGGCGCCCCGCCGCACGGCGGCATCGCCTGGGGTCTCGATCGCCTCGTCATGCTGCTGGCGCGCACCAACAGCATCCGCGACGTCATCGCCTTCCCCAAGAACCAGCGGGGCGTCGACCCTCTCACCGGCGCGCCGTCAGTCGTGGACGCGGCCCAGCTCGACGAGCTGGGGCTCGCCCTCGTCGGCGAGCGGTCGGGATCCGCATGATCCCGCTGGTCGTCCTCGACCTCGACGGCACCCTGATCGGCTCGCAGGGCGCGGTCCAGGGTTGCGTCTGGGAGGCCACCGAACGCGTACGCGAGAGCGGCGTCAAGCTGATCGTGTGCACCGGCCGGCCCGCCTTCGGCGTGGCCTTGCGCGTGGCGCAGCGGCTGGGTCCGACGGCCCCGCACATCTTCCAGAGCGGCGCGCACATCGCCTACCCCGACGGCGAGACCCTCAAGGCCTCGGCCCTCAAGGAAGCGACCGCGCGGCGGCTGCTGTCGCAGGCGCGCAAGCTCGGCATCGTGCTGGAGCTGTACACGCCGAGCAACCTGTTCGTGGAGCGCAAGACGCCCATGAGCGAGGCCCACGCCAAGATGCTGGGCGTCACCGCCATCGTGCGGGACCTGGAGGACGTGGTGGCCAACGAGCCGGTGGTGCGGGCGCAGTGGGTCGTGCCGGTCGACCAGGTGCCGTCGGTGAGGTCGGCTTCGGGCGACGACGTGCAGGTCTCCACCGCGACCAGCCCGGCGCTGCTGGACACGGCCTTCGTGAGCGTGACCGCGCTGGGCGTGTCCAAGGCCAGCGCCGTGCGCCACGTCGCGGCCGTGCTGCGGCTCCGTCTCGACGAGGTCATGGCCGTGGGCGACAGCCTCGGCGACGTGCCCATGCTCGAGTTGGTCGGCCATCCGGTCGTCATGGCCAACAGCTCGCCCGAGCTTCTCGCCCGCTTCTCGGACGTGGCGGGCGACGTCGAGTCGTGCGGCGTGGTCGCCGCGCTCGAGGAGGCGCTGGCGCTCGGCCGCCCGTGACGGCGCGCGGCCGGCCCGGTGGCGCGACCGGCAGGCAGGCGCCCCCGGCGGCGACCCCCTGATAGACTCCCAGGCATGGCAACGACCCCCATCGAGCAGCTCACGGAATGCGTCGGCGACAGCGTCGAGGTCCGAGGCTGGCTCACCAACCTGCGTTCCAGTGGAAAGATCGCGTTTCTGCAGCTCCGCGACGGCAGCGGTTTCGTCCAGGGCGTGATCACGCGTGAAGAGGCGGGCGACGAGGCCTTCGACCGCGCCCGCGCCCTCACGCAGGAGAGCAGCCTCGTCGTGTCGGGCGTCGTCCGGCAGGACACGCGCGCTCCCAGCGGCGTGGAGCTCGGCCTCACCGACGTGCGCCCCGTCTCCCTCGCCCACGACTACCCGATCACCCCAAAGGAGCACGGCGTCGACTTCCTGTTCGAGAACCGCCACCTGTATCTGAGGCACCGCGGCCCCTGGGCGACGCTGCGCATCCGCGACGAGCTCGAGCGCGCCCTGCACGACTTCTTCGCGGAGCGCGGCTTCGTGCGCTTCGATGCGCCGCTGTTCATGCCTACCGCCGTCGAGGGCACCACCAACCTCTTCGAGATCGAGCTGTTCGAGCAGGACAACGCCTACCTGTCGCAGTCCGGTCAGCTCTACGCCGAGGCGGGCGCGCTGGCGTTCGGCAAGGTGTACACCTTCGGCCCGGCCTTCCGGGCCGAGAAGAGCAAGACGCGCCGGCACCTGCTCGAGTTCTGGATGATCGAGCCGGAGGTGGCCTACCTCGATCACGAAGGCAACATGCGCCTTCAGGAAGAGCTGGTGGCCTACCTGGTGGGGCGCGTGCTGGAGCGCCGCGCGCGCGAGCTGGAGATGCTCGGCCGCGACCCCGTGGCACTCGAGCCCAGCGCCGAAGGCGCCTTCCCGCGCATCAGCTACGACGACGCGCTCGCGCTGCTGGCCGAGGCTGGCGAGTCGCTCGCCTGGGGCGAGGACTTCGGCGCACCCCACGAGACGCTGCTCGGTGAGCACTTCGATCGACCGGTCCTCGTCGAACGCTGGCCCACGCAGACCAAGGCGTTCTACATGCAGCCGCTGGATGACGACCCGACCCGCGTGCTGTGCGACGACATGATCGCGCCCGAAGGCTACGGCGAGATCATCGGCGGCTCGCAGCGCATCCACGACCTGGCGCTCCTCGAGGAGCGCATCGCGGCGCACGGGCTGCCCAAGCGGGCCTTCGACTGGTACCTCGACCTCAGACGCTTCGGCAGCGTGCCCCACTCCGGCTTCGGCCTCGGCCTGGAGCGGACGCTGGCGTGGATCACCGGCGCCAAGCACCTACGCGAGGTGGTGCCCTTCCCGCGCATGCTCACGCGCATGATCCCCTGACCGCCGCGCGCAGCCGCCGGCGGCGCCGCTCACATACCGGTATCGATCGCCACGTGCCCCAGGAACGTGTGCGTCGGGTTGCCGTCGCGCAGGAAGCGCACCTCGTCGGCGCCGTTGGCGAGCACCGTCTGCTGGATGGAGTGCAGAAGCTGCAGCTCCTCGGACACGCCGACGGCCACGGGCGCCGTCTCGCGCATGTCGACGACGGCGATCTCCTTGCGATTGGCCTGCTGTACGAAGACCTCGGGCAAGGCCAGGTTCTGCGGCCAGTTCCCGGCCTGCTGCATGGCGCTCATCAGCGCCGCCAGGATGGCCTGAAGGCGCGCCGCCGGATCCTGCGGCAACGCCAGCGTCACGAAGTGCGGGCGGGCCAGCCCGCCGGCGTCGACCAGAACCAGCCGCACCTCCTGCTTGGAGGTCTGGGCGCTCGGCTGCGGCGGCTTCATGTCCACCATGGCCGGCCGCGCCACGTGCGGCCCGTGACCCAGCAGGAAGAAGACCGCGCTCGCCACGAACAGCAGCGCCGCAGACAACACATAGGGGGTGACGAAACGCCGCCAGCGGCCCGTCTCGCGGCGCCTTGGCTCGCTCACTGGGTCGCACCCCCCGCGCCGACGAGGTTGGCGAGCGCGCCTGCCAGCGCGGCCGGCAGCGTGTCAGACGCCAGATCCTGTGGGCTGAACTCGAGCAGCACGCCTCGGCCGGCGGCGCCGCCCAGCACGTACAGGGGTGCCCCCGTGGTGACGGCCGCCCGGTAGCCGCCGTTCTGGAACAGCTGGGTCCCCAGCCCGTCGGCGAAGCTGCGTCCCACGTCGATCTGCGGCACCAGCCCCAGCAGGATGCGACGCCTGAGGGCGCTAACGTCCTGGCTCTGCACGGCGCTCTGGGCGTTCTGCCGGATAGCCATGGTGAGCGAGTCCACGCTCGAGGCGTCCGACAGGTAGTAGGCGTTGAACTGGCCGGGCGGCAGCACCGCGCCATGGATCGAGACGAAGAGGTCCGCCCCGATGCCGTCGCGCGAGCGCGTCGACGCGTCCACGCTGTAGTCCCCGGTGCGCGTGAGGGTGACATCGAAGCCCCGCCCCTGGAGCAGCTTCTGAAGCTGCTGGCTGAACGCCAGCGTCAGCGACGCCTCGCTGCCGTAGCCGGGGAAGTTGATGCCCGGGTCCTGCCCGCCGTGCCCCGGGTCGATGACGATGTGGGGCAATGGCGCCTGCGCCGTGTTGGTGGGCGGAAACGTCACCACGACTCGGAAGCCGGTGCCGTCGGGCAGGCTGTACACGTGGTAGCCGGTGTTCGGCGCGAGCTGCACGCGCACGTCGGTGCCGTCCCCCGAGCTGCCGGCATCGGCGCGCACGAAGCTGTCTCCCTGCAGCCCGGACACCCCGGACCCCACGTCGGTACGGTCGAAATGCAGCTGCAGCGTGCCGACCGGCTGGTTGTAGAAGCGCGAGTAGCCGACGGGAGCCGACAGCTGGACCACCAGCTGCTGGCCGGCGCCGCTGCCGTTGACGCTCATGCCGGTGAGCTGGGCACGCGGCTGCACCACGACGACCGTCTTCTGCTTCTGCAGGTAGGCCACGCTGCCGCCAAGGGCCTGCGCCACCGGCTTGACCGGCAGGAACACGTCGCCGTCCTGCATCACGGCCGCCGGCCCGTCGACGACCGTGCCGTCCAGGTGCAGGGCGCCGCTCACGCTCGCCTTGGCCGGATCGGTGGCGACCTGCGCCTCCAGGATGTGGCCGCCGAGCTGCAACGTGACCACCGTGGTATCGGCATCGGTGAAGTAACGAGCGCCCAGCGCGCTGGCGAGCGCCGCCGCAGGGGCGTAGGACGTGCCCTTGACGAGAGCGCTGGTGCTGCCGTCGACCGGCACGCCGTTCACCACCAGTGCCGTCTGCGCGAGGCCGACCGCTGCGAGCAGCGCCGCCAGGAGGACTGCCAGCCGCAGGCTGCGGCGCCGCAAGGCGCTCACGCCTCGCGCCCGCCTCGGCTCATGGCGCGGTCCATCTCCCGCTGGGCGTCTCGCTTGGCCTCGGCACGGCGCTTGTCGTGGAGCTTCTTGCCGCGCGCCAGCGCGACCTCGGTCTTGGCCCAGCCGTCCTTGAAGTAGACCCGCAGCGGCACCAGCGTCAGCCCCCTGCGCTCCAGCCCGCGCGCGATCTGCTCGATCTCGCGCCGCTTGAGCAGCAGCTTCCGCGCGCGCGTGGGCTCGTGGTTGTTGTAGCTGGCTTCGGCGTAGACCGGGATGGTCATCCCTTCGAGGTATACCTCCCCCCGCCGCAGGCGCGCGAACGCCCCGGCGATAGAGCCTCCCCCCTGGCGCAACGATTTGACCTCGCTGCCGGTGAGCTCCATGCCGGCCTCGAAGCGCTCGAGGATCTCGTAGTCGTGGGTGGCTCGGCGGTTGTTCAGCATGGTTCGGTCCGCCCCACATGATAGCCACACGCCGTGAGAATCGCAAAAGCGGCGCCCGGCCGGCGGCGCTTGGACGGGCGCCGCGCTGCCCTGCGCGGTGCGTCGTCGCCGGCCGGGCGCGGATCGCGAGATCATGGCGTGCGTTCACTTGGTCACGAGCAGATCGCTCGTGCATACCGTCACGAGCAGCCGCTACGCCGCCCCGTCCGCACGGCTCACTCCAGCAGCTCCCCGACATCGCGCGGGTCGACGTCCACGCGCACCACGGCCTTGCCGAGGCGCGACGGCAGGCCCGTCAGCAGCTGCTCGAGGCGCTCGGCCGTGTCCTCCCTGAGAAGCAGCTGGAAGGCGTAACGGGCCTTGACGCGCGCCACCGGCGCCGGCGCCGGCCCGAGGACCTCGCGCTCGGCGGCACCGCGCCGGCGCAGCTCGACGGCGAGCGCGCTTGCCGCGTCCGAGGCGGCCGCAGCGTCCCGCGCGGCGACCTGCAGCTTGGCGAGGGCACCGAACGGCGGGTACGAGAAGCGCCTGCGCCTCTCCAGCTGACGGCCAAGGAGCGCCTCCACGGCGGCATCGGGGGCATCGGCCCCCAGAGCCTGCAGCACCGGATGCTCCGGCTGGTAGGTCTGCACGAGGACGAGCGGGCGGCGATCGCCCGCCAGCTCGCCGAGCTCGAGCAGCAGCCGCAGGGCCTCCTCCTCGGCGCGGAAGTCGGCGATCGCCAGGTGCGTGTCGAACAGCGTGAGCGCGAGCAGCGACAGCCGCGGCAGCGGCGGCAGCCGCAGCACCGCGGTGGTGCCGACCACCACGCCGGGCTCACCGGCGACCAGTGCCCCGACGTCATCGCGCCGGTCGCGATCGAAGCGCAACACCTGGATGCCGGGCAACATGCCGGCGAGCTGGGACGCGACCCACTGCGTGCCCGCGCCGCGAAGCGGCTCCAGCGAGGACCCGCCGCATGACGGGCACGCCGCCGGCGGCACCTGCTCGTGCCCGCACTGGTGGCAACGCAGCCGGCCGTCCTGGCGGTGGTAGCGCAAGCTCAGGTCGCAGTTGGGGCAGGGCACGATGTAGCCGCACTCGGCGCAGCCGAGCGCGGCCGAGAAGCCTCGCCGCGGCACCACCAGCACGGCCTGCCGACCCCGCTCTTGCACCTGCTTCAGCACCCTCACCAGGTCCGGGTGGAGCGGCCAGTTCCCGCTGCCCGCCATGTCGGCCGCATGCAGCCGCAAGCGCGGCAACGGCAGGCTGCGGCGGCTCTCGGGCGGCATCCCCACCAGCGTTTCGGGGCCGGCCACCGCATCCGTCAGCGTCAGCGCAGCGCCGGACGCCTCGGCGACCAGTGCGGCGGCGTGCGGCACGAACAGGCGGGCGCCACGCTGGAGCTTGTAGCTGGCGCTGCCCGCATCGAGCACCACCACCCGCGCGAGCCGCGCGACCGGCGCCAGCAGCGCCAGATAGGTCCCGACCAGCACCACCGCCCCCGAGCTCGGCAGCTCTTCGAACAGCCTCCCGCGCTGGTCGTCGTGCAGCTCGCCGGATAGCACCTGCAGCGGGAGGCCCGCCAGCGCCTCAACGGCTTCGGTGAGGCGCACGTGCTCGGGCGCAAGCACCAGCACGCTGCGACCGGCATCCAGGTCGGCACGCAAGCGCGGCTTCAGGGCCGCCAGGCGCTGAGCCCGCAGGCCGCCGACCAGCGTGCCGTCTCCGGCCGGCGGGAGCGCAGCGTCAGGCACCGGCGTGACGGGGGCCGCCTGCGTCAGCGGATGCGGCAGCGCGGGCGGCGGGGCGTCCACCTCGCGGTACTCGGCGTAGCCCTTCTCCACCAGGGCGCGCACGGCGCTCTCCGGCACGCCGGCGTCGCGCGCCAGCGCGGCGGCGCTGTCGGCCGCTTCCAGGTCCCACAACCGCTCGAGCGCCCGTCGCTGGTTGTGACGCCGGGCGCCAGCGAGGCCGGCGTCGACCGGCGCCAGCGGCGCCAACACGCGCACCGTCGGCACGCTGCGGGACACGCGCTCTTCGACCAGGCCCTGCTCGCGCAGCCACGCCAGGCGCTCGGCCGGGATGCGCTCCGCGCTCACCCACGCAAACGTCTCGCTCAGCTCGGGGATGGCCGAACCGGCGACCGGCCGCACCTCGTGACGCAGCTCGTCGTGGAGCGCCCAGGGTGCCAGCGTGGCCAGCGCCACGCCGGCCGGCACCGCCGCGTGGCGTGCGATGCGCAGCAGGGCGGCGACCGCCCCAGTGGCAATGAAGGGCTCGCGGTCGAGCCAGTCCACCGCCTCCTTGAGCTCCAGAGCGCGGCCGGCGGACACCGGTCGCCGGCCCACCAGCAACCCCACGCGGATGCCCCCGCGCCACGGCACGACCACCCGCGCGCCCACCGGGGGCAGTGCCCGCTGGCTGGGAGGCAGATAGCTGAGCGGCTCGACGGGCAGGGGGAGCAACACCTCGATGGCGACGGCCACGGGCCAGTCTACCGAGGCGCGGCGCGCGCCCGGTCGCCGCGCCCACGACGTACGCGGCACCGTATAGTGGCGGGCATGGCCGGAGGCGGGCGGGGCTACAAGCAGGCGGGCGTCGATCTCGCCTCGGCCGACGACGCACTGGCCCGCGTGGCCGAGCTCGTGGCGAGCACCTACACCGTCGGCGTGCTCAAGGGCCTGGGGGCGTTCGGCGGTCTGTTCGAGCTGCCTGCCGGGGTCCGGAGCCCGGTGCTCGTCGCGTCCACCGACGGTGTGGGCACCAAGACGATGCTGGCCGTCAAACGCGGCGGGCTGAGCGGGATCGGACGCGACCTCGTCAATCACTGCGTGAACGACATCCTGGTCCAGGGGGCCCGACCGCTGTTCTTCCTCGACTACGTCGCCAGCGCCAGGCTCGACCCGGCCGGAACCGCCGAGGTCGTGGCCGGCGTCGCCGAGGCCTGCCGTGCCAACGGTGCCGCGCTGCTGGGCGGTGAGATGGCCGAGATGCCGGGCGTGTACGTCGACGGGGAACTGGACGTCGTGGGCACGGTGGTGGGGCTGGTGGAGAAGAGCGCCATCGTCGACGGCTCGAAGGTCCAGGGCGGCGACGTGGTGCTCGCCCTGGGCTCGGGCGGCCTGCAGACCAACGGCTTCAGCCTGGCGCGAAGCGTCCTCGGCGGGGCCCTCGACGAGCCCTTCGAGGACGGCGTCGTCGGCGATGCCCTGCTGGCACCCCACCGCAGCTTCCTTCAGGCGGTGGCCCCGCTGCTCGAGCGCGGCCTGGTGCGGGGCATGGCGCACATCACCGGCGGGGGGCTGCCCGGCAACCTGCCACGCTCCCTTCCCGCGGGCCTCGGCGTACGCCTCGAGCGCGGA
>CAYOXR010000041.1:0-1923 GCA_964407955.1 uncultured bacterium
CCGAGCAACGCCGCCGTGAAGCGGATCTCCGGCGCCACCCCGCCGTCCGGACGCGGCGGCGTGGCCACGGCGATCTCCGGCACGCCCGCCACGCGCGCCGGCACGGCCGTCATGATCAGGCTGCTGAAGAGCGGGGCGCTGCCGCCCGGGACGTAGCAGCCGACCCGCCGGAGCGGGCGCACCAGCTGAGCGAGCAACGCGTCCGGCTCCTGGGCCAGGAAGCCGGAGGCGGGCTGGCGCTCGTAGTAGCGCCTGACGCGCCGCTCGGCCAGGCGGATGGCGTCCGTCAGCTCGGGATCGAGCTCGCTCTCGGCGGCGTCGATGTCCGCCGGATCAACCGCCAGCGCCGGCGGCCGCACGCCGTCGAAACGCTCGCCCAGCTCCAGCACGGCCGCGTCGCCGCGGCGTTCCACGTCATCCAGGATGGGCCGCACCGCGGCCGCCGCCTCGGCGTCCAACGCGGCCGCCGAGCGCGCGGCGAAGGCTTCCAGCGCAGCCTCGAGGGAGAGGTAGGTTCTCATGACGCATCATACCGGCGGGGCCCCGGCCGCCACGGGCCCCGCAGGACCGGCCTGGAGCCCGCCGGCTACACGTCCGCCACGCCCGCGGACTGCCGCTCGATGCCCTGCAGGGTGAGCGTGAGCGCCTTGTGGAGCTCGTCCCGGATCGACCGGTCCTGGCGGTAGGCGGCCCACTGCATCACGGTGATGAAGTAGACATTCGCCAGCATGCGAGCCAGACGCTCGCGCGAGTAGTCCTCGCGCACGCGCCCGGCGGCGCGTGCGCGCGCCAGCACGTCGAGAAGCAGGTCGCCCAGCGGCAGCGCCAGATAGGCGGCCCGGGAGCGCTCGGGGTCGGGGTTGAGCAGCTCGTAGCTGAGCGGCAGCACCAGGCCCCGATTGGTGTCGACGAAGCGTGCCAGTGCCTCGAACAGGACGTACAGCTCTTCCAGCGGCTCGAGCCCGTCGCGGCTTCGACGGCGCTGCAGAGCCCGGCGGAGCGACTCCAGGTGGCGGCCGAAGAACTCGATGAGCAGCGCCTCCTTGTACGGGAAGTAGTTGAACACGGTCCCGCGGGAGACCCCCGCGGAGCGGGCGATGGCGTCGAAGGTGGTGGCCTGGAACCCGCGCTCCTCGAACAGCTGCATGGCGCACTCGAAGATGCGCTGCCGGCGGTCGGCCTTCTTGCGCTCGCGGAGGCTCGACGACGTCATCGGGGCATTCTATCGTGACGTTTCGACCGCGTCGGGGCGCCACACGCAGCCCGTGAGGGCGCCCCACTGCACCTCGTGCCACCCCGCGAGCCCGGCCGCGGCAGCAATGCCGGCAGGCCGCGAGCCGGCACGGCAACGGCCGCCTGCCTCCTCGGCAGGCGGCCGCGCGCTGTTCGGGAACGCTCGTCCCGGCTCAGGCGGCCTGGCGCGCCTTCTCCACCAGTCCCTTGAACGCCTCGGGTTCGCGCACCGCGAGATCGGCCAGGACCTTGCGGTCTACCGCCACCCCGGCGCGCTTGAGCCCGCTGACGAAGGTCGAGTAGCTCATGCCCTCGGCACGGGCCGCAGCGTTGATGCGGCTGATCCACAGCCGGCGGAACACGGCCTTCTTGTCGCGGCGGTCGCGATAGGCGTAGTCGGCGGCGTTGAGGAGCGTCTGCTGAGCGACGCGGAAGCTCTTGGAGCGGAGGCCCCAATAGCCCTTGGCGCGCTTGAGGACCTTCTTGTGCCGCTGCCGGCGGACGACGCCGGTCTTGGCGCGTGGCATCTCCGCCTCCTACTCGTAGGGCAGGAGCGACTTCACGCGCTCCGCCTCGGGCTTGGCGAGAAGGAGGTCCGTGCGGCCCTTCCGGATGCGGTCGCCCGACTTCTTGAAGTTCAGGTGCCGCTTCCCGGAGCGCATCGCCTTGACCTTACCTCGCCCAGTGACT
>CAYOXR010000042.1:0-3019 GCA_964407955.1 uncultured bacterium
GAAGGCACACACCGACATCTACAACACCTTCCTGCAAGTGCTCGACGACGGCCGCCTGACCGACGGGCTGGGTCGCACGGTGGACTTCCGCCGGGTCATCCTGATCATGACCAGCAACAGCGGCTTCAATCGCGGCACCGCCATCGGGTTCCAGGAGTACGCCCAGCAGGACTCGAACTCCCCGTTGAAGGGCATCTTCAGCCCGGAGTTCCTGGACCGGCTCGACGAGGTGATCGTGTTCGAGACCGTCGACCGCGAGGGCATCGTGGTGATCACCGAGCAGATGCTCGAGGACATCCGCGGCGAGCTCGCCGGCCGCGACATCCACGTCACCTTCGCCAAGGAGGTCGCCGAGTTCCTGGTGGACAAGCTCCCACAGGGCGAGAGCGTGCGCCCCATGCGCGGCATCATCCGCGAGCACATCGAGGACCCGCTGTCACTGGAGATCCTACAGAGCGGCTCCGACGAGCCGCTCCTGGTGACCGTCGAGGAGGGCCAGGTGGTGTTCGCCAGGCCCGTGCCGATGGTCTGAGCGCTGCACGGAGAGGTGAGGCGACGCCCCGAACGCGCCGCACGCAGGCACCGATGCCCAGAGGGCCGGCATCGGTCGGCGCCGCCAGGGGTATGGTGGGCACCATGGTGATACCCGTGGCCCGGGGGGACGCGTAGGCTTGGCCCGCGCGACGTCCCGTTATGTGTGCCGCGAGTGTGGCGGCCACTCGGCCACACCGATGGGCCGCTGCCCGCGGTGTGGCGCCTGGGACACGCTCGAGGAGGAGATCGTGCCGGCGGCGGCGCCCGCGTCGATCACGCGGCCGCCGGGACGCCGACTCCAGCCGATCGCCATCGAGGACGTCCGCGACGCCGGGCTGGTGCGCATGCCGTCGGGCGACGACGAGGTCGACCGCGTCCTGGGCGGCGGCTGGGTGTCGGGCTCGGCGCTGTTGCTCGCCGGCGAGCCCGGCATCGGCAAGTCCACCCTCCTCCTGCAGCTCGCCCACCTCGCGGTCGAGTCGGGGCGCACGGCGCTCTACGTCGCCGGTGAGGAGTCCCTGGCACAGGTGCGGCTGCGGGCCGAGCGCCTGGGGCTGTCGCGCGGCGTGACGCTCGCCCGCGAGACAGACGCGCGCGTGCTCGCCGAGCACGTTCGGGGCGCGGCCCCCGAGCTCGTCATCGTCGATTCGATCCAGACGCTCCTCGCCGACCCCGAGGGCACGCCCGGCACGCTCAGCCAGGTGCGTGACGGCACCGCGCTGCTGGTCGCCGCCGCCAAGGACAGTGGCAGCACACTGGTGCTCATCGGGCACGTCACCAAGCAGGGAGCGATCGCCGGCCCCAAGCTGATCGAGCACGTCGTCGACGCAACCTTCGCGCTCGAGTCGGCCGCCGGCCTGCGCGTGCTGCGCGCCATCAAGAACCGCTTCGGGCCGGCCGGTGAGGTGGGCGTGTTCGACATGACCCAGAGCGGCATGCACGCCGTGCCGAACCCGTCGGAAGCCTTCCTCGCCGAGCGGCCGCACGGCGTTCCCGGCTCGGTGGTGCTCGCCGCCCTCGAGGGGCAGCGTCCGCTGTTGCTGGAGGTGCAGGCTCTCGCCTCCAAGTCACCCTACGCATCGCCGAGGCGGGTCGTGCAGGGGCTCGAGCAGCGCCGCGTGGACGTCGTGCTGGCGGTGCTCGAGCGGCGCCTGCAGCTCCCCCTCGCCGACCTCGACATCTTCGTGAACGTGGCGGGCGGGCTGCGCCTGACCGACCCCGGCTCCGACCTGGCCGTGGCGCTGGCGGTGTACTCCGCCGTGACCAACCGTCCACTGCCGGAACACACCGCCGTGGTCGGCGAGGTCGGGCTCGCCGGTGAGGTGCGCTCGGTCGGGCAGCTGGCCCGCCGCCTCGAGGAGTCCCGTCGCGCGGATCACCCGCGGCTCGTGGGACCGCGCTCGCGCGACCTCGAGGCCGGCGTGCGAAGTCTCAGCGAGGCCCTCGAGCGCATATGGCAGGCCGAAGCGTGAGCGGCTCGGCCAGCACCGCCACGTTCCTCGTGCGGGCGCTGTTGAGCCTGGTGGGTGGGCTGGCAGGCTACGCGCTGGCGGCGCTGCTTCTCGAGCGTGGCCTGCTCACGGGCCCCAACAACCTCCTCTACCTGACCCTGCTCGGCGTGCTGAGCGCGTACCTGCTCGGCGGCGCGCTGGCTCGGCGATCCGCGCGCTTGTGGCGGCGGTTCGTCGACCGTGCCTCCACCGTTCCCCCCGAGTCGGTGCTGGCCGCCGGGCTGGGCGCCACCGTCGCGCTCTTGATCACCGTCCTGCTCAACAATCTGCTCGGCACCGTGCCGGGCTTCACCTGGTACTGGTCGCTGCTCATCGCGGTGGTGCTGGTGGGGGCGTCGTCGTCGTTCTTCGTCGCCAACCGCCAACTGTTCAGCTTCAGCCGCTCGCCGGCCACCGTCACGCCTCGCGTCGGCCGCACCGGCGACAAGGTCATCGACACCTCGGCCATCATCGACGGCCGCATCGCCGACGTCGCGGAAGCCAACTTCCTCGACGGCGCCCTGCTCGTGCCGAACTTCGTGCTGAACGAGCTGCAGCGCATCGCAGACTCCGACGACCCGTTGCGGCGACAGCGCGGCCGACGCGGCCTGGAGGTTCTCGACCGCATCGCCAAGGACCAGACCGTGCCGACCCACGTCATCCACGACGATCCGGCCGGCAGCATGCCGGTCGACGAGAAGCTGGTGCGGGTGTGCCAGGCGCGCGCCGCCGACCTCATCACCACCGACTACAACCTCAGCCGCGTGGCCGGCTTGCAGGGGGTGCGGGTCCTGAACCTCCACCAGCTCGCCAACGCCGTCAAGGCCACGTTCCTGCCGGGCGAGAGGCTGTCACTCAACATCGTGCGCCCCGGCCGCGAGCAGGGGCAGGGTCTCGCCTACCTCGAGGACGGCACCATGGTCGTCGTCGAGGACGCCAACGAGCTCGTCGGTCGCACCATCGAGGTGGCGGTGACGAGCAGCCTGCAGACCAAC
>CAYOXR010000043.1:0-1671 GCA_964407955.1 uncultured bacterium
GCCCTCGAACAGGTCTGCGTCCTCCGATGTCGCCTTCCACTCCGTGCCCATGTCGAGGAGGTTGACGAAGAAGTCGTTGGTGAGCGCGCCGGGGCGCTTCGTGAAGACGCCCTGCGCGGACTGGCCGACGTTGGCGTTCAGCGCGCGCATGCCGCCGACGAGCACCGTCATTTCCGGCGCGGTCAGCGTCAGGAGGTGCGCCTTGTCAACCAGCAACTCCTCGGGCCGAACAGCGTACTTGGCCTTCTGGTAGTTACGGAACCCGTCCGCGACCGGTTCGAGTACGGCGAAGGCGTCTGCGTCGGTCTGTTCCTGCGAGGCATCGGTGCGCCCCGGTACGAACGGCACGTCCACGGCATAACCGGCGTCCGAGGCCGCCCGCTCGACGGCTGCGCAGCCGCCCAGCACGATCAGGTCGGCGAGCGACACCTTCTTGCCCCCGGCCTGCGCGCCGTTGAACGCCGTGCGCACACCGTCGAGGGTCTTCAGCACCTTCGCCAGCTGTGCGGGCTGGTTGACCTCCCAGTCCTTCTGCGGGGCGAGGCGGACGCGAGCTCCGTTCGCGCCGCCGCGCTTGTCGGAGCCACGGAAGGTCGAGGCCGAGGCCCAAGCGGTCGACACCAGCTCGGAGATTGACAGCCCCGACGCTAGGATCGTGGACTTGAGCTCGGCGATATCGGCCGCGCCCACCAGCGGGTGGTCGACCTCCGGCAGAGGGTCCTGCCAGATCAGCTTCTCGGAGGGAACCTCCGGGCCAAGGTAGCGCGAGCGCGGTCCCATGTCGCGGTGCGTTAGCTTGAACCACGCGCGGGCGAAGGCGTCGGCCAGCTCCTCGGGGATCTCGTGGAAGTGCCGCGCGATCGGCTCGTAGATCGGGTCCATGCGCATCGCCATGTCCGCGTCGGTCATCATGATCGGGACCCGCTTCGACGGGTCGTCCACGGCCGGTGCCATGTTGCTCTCGGTCGCCTGCTTCGGCACCCACTGCCAGGCGCCCGCCGGGCTCTTCACCGACTCCCACTCGTTGCCGAACAGCATGTCCAGGTAGCTGTTGTCCCACTGCGTCGGGGTCGGGTTCCAGGCGCCCTCCAGGCCGCTGCCGATCGTGTCGGGACCCTTGCCGCTGCCGTAGCTGCTCGTCCAGCCCAGGCCCTGCTCCTCGATCGGGGCGGCCTCCGGTGGGGGCCCGACCAGCGCCGGATCACCGGCGCCGTGGGTCTTGCCGAAGGTGTGACCGCCAACGGTCAGCGCCACGGTCTCGTAGTCGTTCATGGCCATGCGCGCGAACGTCTCCCGAACGTCTTGCCCGGACTTCACGGGATCGGGCTTGCCGCCCGGACCTTCCGGGTTCACGTAGATGAGCCCCATCTGAACGGCGGCGAGGGGATTGTCGAGCTCCCGGTCGCCGGAGTGGCGGGTGTCCCCGAGCCACTCGGTCTCGGACCCCCAGTAGACGCTCTCGTCAGGCTCGTAAACGTCTTCGCGCCCGCCGCCGAAGCCGAAGGTCTTCAGGCCCATGGACTCGATGGCACAGTTGCCGGCGAGGATGAAGAGGTCGGCCCACGAGATCTTGTTGCCGTACTTCTGCTTGATGGGCCACAGGAGCCGGCGTGCCTTGTCGAGGAGCACGTTGTCCGGCCAGCTGTTGAGCGGCGCGAAGCGCTGTTGCCC
>CAYOXR010000044.1:0-6010 GCA_964407955.1 uncultured bacterium
GTGGGTAGCGGCCGCCCAGGCGCAGCTCCAGCGCCAGCTCCGCCGCGTCGTCCGGGAATCGCTGCAGGGCGTGCCCAAGCGTCACCACGACCTTGTCGTTGCGCTCGCGGAAGTCGGTAACGCCGGGGTCGAGCGACACCACCGCGCCGAACACGTGGGCATCGACGAAGGGCGGGGCACGCTCGTCGGTGGTGAGCAGCACCGCCGCGCCCTCGCTGCGGGCGAACAGCGCCAGACGGGCCGCGCTCGGCTGCCCCAAGACGCGTCCCGACAGGGCGCTGCTGGGTGTGGCGAGGTGCATGATGCTCTCCCTTGCGTCCGCGAGGACGCAACCCATGAATCATACCGGTGACGGAGGCTCCGGCGCCGCGGGTCTCGACACCGTCGGCGGTCCGCCGGCGCTCAGCCGGCGCCGGCGCCAGGCGGGGGCTCGGGGTGCTTCAGCGCCTCGGCGTAGGCCTCGTTGCGGGGCACGCCCAGGGCCTCGAGCGCCGCTCGCAGCTGTCGACCGGTCACTCCGGTGCCAGCCAGGGCCGCCGCCATGGCGGCGGCCCGGTCGGCCGGCTCCGCGCCGGCCTCGGCCGGGGCGACGACGATCGCCACCTCGCCCTTCACCTCCGCTTGCTCGAAGCGCACGAGCAGCTCGCCGAGAGGGCCTCGCACGGTCGTCTCGAAGCGCTTGCTGAGCTCGCGGCTCACACTCGCCGAGCGCGCCGCGCCGCAGGCCACCACCAGGTCTCGGAGCGTCGAAGGCAGACGCCGCGCCGCCTCGTACACGATGCTGGTGGCCGACGCCTCGGCGATCACCCGCAGGCGACGGGCCCGCGCTCCGCCCTTGCGGGGAAGGAACCCCTCGAACGTGAAGCGCGCAGTCGGCAGGCCCGACAGCACCAGCGCCGGCACGAACGCGGTGGGGCCGGGCAGCACGTCCACCTCGACGCCGAGCGCCAGGGCGTGACGCACCAGCTCCGCGCCGGGATCGCTGATTCCCGGCGTGCCGGCGTCGGTCACGAACGCCAGGTGTTCGTACGTCCTCAGCAGCGCGTCGGCGCGCGCCTCCATGGTGTTGGCGTCAAGCCGCTCGAGGCGGGTACGGATGCCGAAATGCTCGAGCAGGCCGCGGCTGCGCCGGGTGTCCTCGGCCGCCACCGCATCCGCCTCCCGCAACACAGCGAGCGCCCGCGCGGTGATGTCCTCCAGATTGCCGATGGGGGTCGGAACGAGGCTGAGCCTGCTCACGCCCTGCGGCCACCGAGGTCGGCGAACACGGGCCGCATCACCCGGCCCCGGCTGCGCCGCCTGACGTTGCGCCTCAGCGCCGAACGAAGGGTGGCACGGATGTACTCGGCCTCGCCGATGGTAACGGTGACGTTGGCGCCCTCGGGAAGGCGGACGCCGTCATCGAGGACCACCCGCCCGCCCATGACGTGGCCTCTATAGGCCCGCACGACGCTCCTCCTCGGCTTCGCGTAGACGCAGCCCGCCGGCATCCACCCGCCCGCCGGCCGCGGTGCGGCCCGGACCGCCCTGGCTCGCACCTGCACGCTTGCGCCGGCGCTTCGACCAGGGGGCGCCGCGCCCGGCACGCAAGCCGGCGTCGGACCGCCCGCGCGTCAGCAGCCAGGCGCGCGTGGCCCACACCACCGCCACAACCGCCGCCAGCACCAAGGAGGCGCCCGCGCTCACGCCCCGACCCAAGCCGAGCGCCTCGCCGCCCTGCACCAGCAGCGGCAGGGTGAACGCCGTGGCGGCCAGCACCGCCAGCAACGCCACGAAGTTCACGGCGACCCCATTCCTTGCGCCACGGCCTCAGGGTAGCAGGTCGCACCCGCGCCGGCGACGGGAGGCGGCGAACACGACGAGGTTCCAGCGCTGGGCGCGCCGTCCGCCAGCGGTTGCTGGCCGTTCGCTACGTGTTCGGTCCGCCGTGGCCTATAATACCCCCAGTGGGTACCCTCGCTGGACGCCGCCAGGGTGGAACGACCCCGCGGGCGGCAGCCGGCGGATGGCAGCCCGGAGGGGCGTTTGGAGAACGGCTTGAACATAACCGACGAAGAGAAGCGCAAGATCCTGAACCGCTTGCGACGACTCGAGGGCCAGGTGCGTGGGCTGCAGAAGATGATCGACGACGGCCGTGAGTGCCACGACGTGCTCATCCTGCTCGCCGGCGTGCGCAAGGCGCTCGACGCCACCGGCGACGTCATCCTGGAGAAGTTCCTCGACTCCTGCCAGGCCGACTTCCGCGAGGGCCGCGGCGACATCCAGGAGATGATCAGCGCGGTGCGGCTCGCCCGCGGCTGACGGCGCCCGCTTCGCCCGTCGGCTGCGCGCCGGGCACGGCCCCCTCATAGGCCGGCGTCAGCGAGCCGCGGCGGCGCCGTAGAGGTAGCGCACCAGCCTGGTGTGCGGGTAGTAGTAACCGAGGATCTGCGTGTAGTCGTAACCCTGCTCGGCCAGCAGCCGGGCCCCGTCCTGGCTCATGCCTACGCCGTGTCCCCAGCCCTCGCCATCGAGGCTGAGCGGGCCGGCGAGCGTGAAGCGCATCGACTTGAGTCCCCAGCGCCCGGCGACCGCCTCGAGCTGCGTCCTCGACAGGGTGGCGCTGCCCGCCGTGCCCACCACGGCGAGCCGGTCGACGCGGCCCGACTGGCTGCGACCCAGCACCTGCAGGCCGGTGACCGTGCCCACGCCGATGCCGAGCCGGCTCAGGGCCGCCTCCACCACGCCCGGGGCGAGCGTGACCCGCCAGCGGTCGCCGCCGGTGGGCGAAACCGCGTCCGGGCGGGCCACCAGGTAGGGCACGCTCTTGCCCCACACCTCGTCGCTGGACGCCGTGACGCCCCCCGAGTCCGCGAAGTAGTAAGTGCGTGCGATCCTGCCGTCGTAGGTGACGACGATGCCGTCGGTCGCGCGCACGGCCTCGTCCGAGCGCGCGTTCTCGGCGTCCATGCCGCGATAGACCTGGCAGCTCACGCCGGCGCACAGGTCGTAGTCGCCGTGCGCACCGGCCAGGCTGATCGCGTAGCTGCGCGCGGCCACCGCCTGGGCCTTGAGTGCGGCCATGGGCCAGCTGGCCGACATCTCGGCCGGCACCACGCCGCGCAGGTACGCCTCGACGTTCACCACGTTGATCACCTCGATGCCGTCCTGGTGCGCGATGAGCTCGATCGAACCGCGGTAGCGGCGGCCCTGGAAGCGAAGCGGTGCCCCCACCGTACCGCTGAGCTGGAGGGAGGTGCCTATGGCATGGCCGTCCACCACGAGCTTCCCGCGCTCGAGGCCGACGGGCCAGGAGAGCCCGGTCGGGGTCGAGAAGGCCGGGGCGCCGTCGATGCGTCCGCTGTGGGCGCCCTCGGCGACCACGGTCGCGGACGGCACGAGCGCCAGCAGAACGCGTACCGTGGCGCCCGCCGAGGCACTGGCCAGCAGCGCCGCGAGCACGATAGCGAAGACGAAGCGGGCCGTGCGCCCAGGCATGTCGGCGTCAGTATGACCGGCGGGGAGCCGCCGGGCACGCAAAAATCGCACAGCCTGGGCGCCGCCGCAGCGTGCCGGCCGCCCGTGGCAAGATAGGCATCATGTTCCAAGACGGCCTCTTGGCGGAAAAAGTGATCGTAGTCACCGGGGGCGGCAGTGGTCTGGGTTTGAGCATGACGCGCCGCTTCCTGGGTCTCGGCGCCCGTGTCGTCATCGCCAGCCGTCGCCGTGAGACGCTCGAGCATGCTGCGGAGGCGCTCGAGCGCGAGGCCGGCGGCGAGGTGCTGCCGTTCCAGCTCGACGTACGCGACGCGGACGGGGTGGCGGCCATGTACGACGCGGTCGAGCGGCGTTTTGGGCGCATCGACGGCCTGGTGAACAACGCCGCCGGCAACTTCATCTCGCCCACCGAGCGCCTCAGCCACCGGGCCTTCGATGCCGTGCTGGGCATCGTGCTCCACGGCACGGTGTACTGCACGCTCGAGCTCGGCAAGCGCTGGATCGCGCGCAGTAGCCCCGGCGTCGTGCTCAGCATCGCGACGGCGTACGCCGAGACCGGCTCCGGCTACGTGGTCCCGTCGGCGGTCGCCAAGGCGGGCGTGGTGTCACTGACCCGCTCGCTGGCCGGCGAGTGGGGCAAGCACGGCATCCGCCTGAACGCCATCGCTCCCGGCCCGTTCCCCACCGAGGGCGCCTGGAGCCGGTTGATGCCGACTCCCGAGATCGAGCGGCTGTTCGAGGCGCGCATCCCGCTGGGACGCGTGGGCCGTCACGAAGAGCTGGCCGATCTGGCGAGCTATCTGCTGTCGGACCATGCCGCCTACATCTCGGGGGACCTGATCTACATCGACGGCGGCGGGCACACCTTCGGCGCCGGCGAGTTCAATGTTCTCGATGCCGTGGACAAGGACGTGTGGGACGAGCTGGAAGGGCGCCGCAAGAAGGCCGCCGAGTAGCCTCGCGCTACAGCTGGTTCTCGTCCGGAAGCACCAACCGGAACAGCCCGGTGGCGTCCTTGAACAGCAGCTCTACGCGGTAGTCGCCCTTGCCGTCCTTGAAGCTCTGATCGATGGCGATCTGGTCGCCCTGCTGGTAGATGTGGTCGAACAGCGAGCGCGTCGATCCCGCCTGCGTGCCGCCCTGGAAGCTCTCCGGGCGCTGGTAGATGATCTTGACCTCGACGCTCCCATGGTGGACGCGGCCGCTCAGCCGCACCGGCAACGCGTCGACGTTCAGCGTCTGGCGTGAGGCCTCGCCGTCCGCGGTCATCCTGTAGACGAACACGGGCGTGTGCGACGGCACCCCGAGATACCAGCCGTGCGTCCGCCCCACGATGAAGAAGACCGCGGTGAGGATGACGAGCCATACGATGAGACCGCGCATGCGGAGAGTATACGAGCGCGCGCCGCGCCGTCGCGGGAAGATATCCCACGTGGCGCGGCGCACGCGGGCCGGCCGGCTAGGCCCGTGGGCTCCCGGCTTCAGCGCGGTGGATGTTGCGCAGCACGGTGTGCAGGATGCCGCCGTTGCGGTAGTAATCGATCTCCACCGCGGTATCGAGGCGGCACAGCACTGTGAAGGTGCGCGTCTTGCCACCGTCGCCGCCGACCTCCACCGTCAGCTGCTGGTGCGGCGAGAGCCGGTCGTCCAGCCGGATGGTGAAGCGCTCGTGGCCGGTCAGCCCCAGGCTCGCGGCGTCCTCGCCGGCTTCGAACTGGAGCGGCAGAACGCCCATGCCCACCAGGTTCGAGCGGTGGATGCGCTCGTAGCTCTTGGCGATCACCGCACGCACACCCAGCAGGTAGGTGCCCTTGGCGGCCCAGTCGCGGCTCGAGCCCATGCCGTAGTCGCTACCCGCCAGCACGATCGTCGGCACGCCCTCGGCCTTGTAGTGGAGTGACGCCTCGTAGATGCTCGTCACCTCGCCGCTGAGCAGGTCGGTGGTGAGGCCGCCCTCGGTGCCGGGCGCCATGTCGTTCTTGAGCCGGATGTTGCCGAACGTCCCACGCGTCATCACGCGGTCGTTGCCGCGTCGCGAGCCGAAGGAGTTGAAGTCCTGCTTCGCCACACCGTGGTCGACGAGGTAGGCGCCTGCCGGGCTGTCGAGCGGGATGGCGCCCGCGGGCGAGATGTGGTCGGTCGTCACGGAGTCGCCCACCTTGACCAGCACCCGCGCGCCCTCGACGTCCGCGATGGCCTCGGGCTCGATGCTCATGTCGATGAAGAACGGCGGCTCCTGGATGTAGGTGGACTGCTCGTCCCAGTCGAACAGCGTCCCGCCTTTGACGGGGATGGCGTTCCAGGCCTCGTTCGAGCGCTCGATGCCGTCGTACATGCGCCGGAACACCTCGGGGTTCATCGCCGCCTCCAGGTGCGCGGTGACGTCCTCGAGGGAGGGCCACAGGTCCTTGAGGTAGACCGGTCTGCCTTCGCGGTCTTCGGCGAGCGGCTCGTTGACGAGGTCGACGTCGACGCTGCCGGCCAGCGCATAGGCCACCACCAGCGGCGGGCTCGCCAGGTAGTTGGCCTTGAC
>CAYOXR010000045.1:0-3981 GCA_964407955.1 uncultured bacterium
CGGCGAGAGCTCGAGCACGGCGTCACCCCAGTCCGTCGTGCCGTTCCAGGGCGCGTTGCCGGTGGCCACGAAGATGTCCTGGCTGCTCGGCTCCACCACCGCCCCGGCGCGCCCCCAGATTGCGGAGTCGCTCTGGGCGCAGTCCTTGCCGGGGTCGAGCAGGCCCGCCTTGTCGCTGCACAGCGAGTTCCACACGCGCAGGAGCCTGCCGCTGGAGGCGTCGAGCACGGCCACGTGGCCCTGGTACGGCGGCGCGTCGCCGATGTAGCCGCCGGTGGTGACGATGACGTGGCGTCCCACCAGGTTGAGCGCCGACGCGATCTTCTCGCGGCCCGGCAGGCGCGTGACGCTGGTGCTCCACAGCACCCGGCCGTCGGCGACCGAGAGCTTGTGGATCATGCCGTCGGGGTCGGCGGCGTAGATGGCGCTGCGGGACGGGTCGGCCACGGGCGTGGCGGTGGTGATGCGGTAGCTGCCCGCATAGCTGCCGTACCCGGACGGCGTGAAGGTCCACAGGATGCGACCGTTGCCGGCGTCGATGGCCAGCGTCTTGCCGTAGGTCGTGGTCACGAAGAACGCGTCGTGTGTGGCGCCCCCGATGACCACCCCGTGGAGGTAGATCGGCGAGGCGTCGACGGTGCCGGGCAGCGACACCCGCTGCTCGTGCTGCGCGAGGCTCTGGACGTTGCCGGGCGTGATGCCGGTGGGCGCCGTGGAGACGCCGGAGCGAACCGCGTCGAAGCCGAAGCGGGTCCAGTCGCCGGTGCTCGCGCCCGCCCCCTGCGCTGCCGCGCACCCGACCAGCGTCGCCGCCAGCAGCAGCGACGTCAGCACGAACGTCGGCCACAAGGTCGCGCGGGGTTCCCTAGGCGAATGGTCCATGGCAGCGCCTCCCATCCAGGATCGGCGGCGTCCAGCCTGCCGCGAGGCTCCGCCGCCGCAGCTTCGGCAACCCTACGGCACCCCCTACCAAGGCGGCGCTCCCGGCACGCAAGTCGCTGGGGTTCCGAATCATACGCCTTCGGCGCTCCGCGCCAGGCAGCCCCGGCCACCCTCGTGCTCGCGCGCCGGCCTCCGCCCGCAGCCGCGAGCACGTCACCGCGACGCCCGCAGCGCCGTCAATGCTGTGCTAGAGGAGGCTCCGTCGGCGGGGGCGCATGCGTCCCAGCAGCCACAACACCAGGGCCAGCAGCACCAGCGCGCCGCCGGCGGCCAGCACGATGACGTAGACCCGCCACGGCAGCGCCCAGGTGTCGGCCGGGAGAGCGTGCACCACGTAGCGAACGGTCGACGCCAGCCCGCCCAGGGTGCCGAACTGCGCCATCGCCGCCTGCGGCGGGGCCGACGCCGTGCCCAGCCCTACCAGGCGCCCGAACAGCCACGCCCCGCCGGCGGCGCTCACCGCCACCGCCACGCCGGCGTACACCAGCCTGATGAGGCCGGGCGAGGTGGCCAGCAGCACGATAAGGAAGATCAATGCGAGGACGCCGGTGATCCAGGTCCAGGCCAAATAACGCCGATGCGCTGCCGCCGAGAAGCGGTCGAGGGCCGGCGCCACGCGGCTCACCTTGGCCTTCTGATCGCTGCGCGTCATCAGCGCCACGACGCTGGCCGCACCCGTCTGATAACTGCGCGAGGCGAGTGCGTCGAGCACCTTGACGTCGGCCTGGGCCGGCGTGAGGCCGGCGAGCTGCGAGGCCGGCAACAGCCCCTGCAAGCTCTCGGTCTTCTGCTGGTTGCCCTGGATGACCGCCTTGGCCTCGGACAGGCGGGAGGCTATGGCGTCGCCGTAACCGAGGAACAGCGTGGCGTAGAACGCGTGCAGGCTCTGCGGGACGCTGCTCGTCAAGGCCTCGTCGAAGCGGGTCCGGAGGTTGGAGTTGACGACCTTCTGCCGGGTCGCGCTCATGCCGTCGGAGAGCACGTCGGCGGCCAGCTTGGCCACCACCATCTCGCCGATCTGGCGGCTTGTCATGGTGGCGAGGCTGCTGGGATCGGCGTAGACGAACACGCCTACGATCGGCTGCACCGGCTTGCCGGGGTTGTCGGCGGCCTGCTTGGGCCAGTCGGCGATCCGCGAGCCGTCCTCGAGTCCCGAGGGCAACATCGACCTGTCGAGCCCGGCCGTCACGAGCTCGGGCACGGGGCCCTGGAGCGCCGATCTGAGCTGTCCCTGGATGCCCGCATCGCTGACGAGGCCGAGCGCCGCGGCAGCGCCGCCGTCGATCGTGTTCTGGGCGAGCACGCCGGCGATGCGGTTGACGGCCTGATCCACGCTGAACGACCGAACCTCCGTGGGGTCCGCGAAGACCTCCACGCCGGGCAGCAGCGTCAGCTTCTGGCCTGGCTGGTACGCCGCGCCGGTGCGCACGGCCAGGCTGGGCGCCGCCCCGCCCTCCGGCAGCAGCGTGAGGTCGAGCATCTGCCTGAGGATGGGTACGGCGCGCTCGCGGACGGTGAGCTGGCTGAGGCAGAAGGCCAGCGTGGCCACCGCCAGGCTCACCACCAGGAGGATCGCGCTGACCCACTTCACGTCACGGTGCCAGGCGGGGCTGCGTTCGGATCTCAGCATGGACTCCTCATCCTCGGCGCGGGGCGCGCGACAGCGTGGCGCGGGGGCCGGCCCTGCACCCGGGGGCTTGGCGTCTCGCCCACGGGGGGCGACGGCCCCAGCTTACCGTGCCGACCGCGGGCACCGTCGGCCCGGCAGCCGGGCGCGGTCTGCGCGGCGCGTAGCATGGCGCCATGGCGTCCGAACGTCGACCCGTGGTCACCCTGGTTCCCCTTCTCGGCCCCCTCCACGTGAGGATGCCGCAGTACAACGCCGTCAGCGTCTTGCGCTCGGTGCAGTCCTTCGAGCCCGAGGCGCTCGCGCTCGTCCCGCTCACGCCCGGCGCCCTGGGCGACCCCGCGTGGCAGGACTGCGCCGAGACGGTACTGCCGCACACCGTCGTCCCGTGGGCGCGCCGGACCGGCCTCATGCTGGCCGAGGTGGGCGCACCCATTCAGGACACGGCCGCCGAGGACGACTTCCACCGCTACCTGGCGGGCTTCGAGGGCGGGAAGCACCTGCTCGCGTCAATCGCGGCCTCGGAGGCGCCCGTGCGTGACATCGTCGGCCGCGCCCTCGACCTGGACGGCGTGCTCGACGAGCTCCTTCCGGCGATCCGGGTGTTCCAGCAGCGGCGCGCCGAGGCGTTCGGTGAGGGCCCGGGCACCGGCTGGCAACAGGCGCGCGCCGCCCACGCAGCCGACGCGGTCGTAGCGCTCGGGGCCGGGCGCGTGGTGGTGTTGGCCGGCGTCGACGACGTGCCGTCGCTCAACGATGCCCTCGAGGCGCACGTCACCCTGCTCCGCGCGCCGACGCCCGTCGCGGACGAGGCGGTGCGCCGCCGCAGCCTTCTCGACTACGCCATGCGCGCGGATGCCGCCGAGCCCGGCGCGGTGATCGAGCGCCTGGCCGATATCGACGCCCCGGAGGCGCGCTACCTCGAGGCCAATCTGCTCGTCCAGGCGGGCGACCCCGAGGCGGCCCTGGCGGTGCTGGAAGCGGCCAGCACGCAGGACTTCGTGGAGCCGTACTACCTGCCGGGCTTCCTGCTGTCGCGGCTGGGCCAGCTCTACGACCTCGCGGGGCGCCGCGACGCCGCGCTCCGCGCCTACCGCGGCGTGCGCGCGTTGTCGTACGCGCCGCCCGAGGCGCTGGCCGCCGCGGAGGCGGGCCTGGCGCAACCGTTCACCCTGAGCGCAGCGCCGCTGGCGGGCGCCGGCGGGCGCTGACAGCGTGCTCGGCGGACGCTTGAAGGCGGCGAGGACACCGGCCCGGCTGCGGGCGGGGAGTCGCGCGGGCCGCCCGGCAGGCGCAGAGCGCGGGCAACGGCTGCCCGCCGGGGGCGCCCGCCACCGCGCCCTAGCGCGCGCCGCACCCGGCCGGGCCGTAGCGGCGCGGCCGGAGCTATGATTGGGCAGCGATGCGCGAGC
>CAYOXR010000046.1:0-6142 GCA_964407955.1 uncultured bacterium
CGGGCGCTCGCCGCGCTCGACTTCTACGCGCACTGTGACCTCTTCATGACGCCTACCGCGGAGCTCGCGGACGTCGTGCTGCCGGTCGCAAGCCCGTTCGAGCGGGAGGCCCTCAAGATCGGTTTCGGGGTCAGCGCCGATGCCCAGGCGTGGGTTCAGTGGCGGCGGGGCGTGGTCCCGCCGCCGGGCGAGGCCCGGCCCGATGCCGACATCGTGTTCGCACTCGCCGTCCGCTTGGGACTCGGCGGCCACTTCTGGGGAGGCGACGTCGAGGCCGGCGAGCGGCAGCGGTTGGCGCCGTCTGGCGTCACCATGGAGGACCTTCGTGCGCACCCCGGTGGGTTGCGCGCGTCCGTCGAAACGCGCTACCGCAAGTACGCCGAGGGCGGGCCGGGCGGACCTCGGGGCTTCGGCACGAGGACCGGTAGGGTCGAGCTGTACTCCGAGGTCATGCTCGATCACGGCCATCCGCCCCTGGCTGAGCACCAGGTGCCGCTCATGAGCGTCACGGCCGAGCCCCGCCTCGCCGAGCGCTTCCCGCTCGTCCTCACGTGCGCCAAGCACACGCTCTTCTGCGAGAGCCAGCACCGCGCCCTCCCGAGCCTTCGCAGGCTGGCGCGCGACCCGCAGGTCGAGCTGCACCCGGACGACGCGCAAGCCAGGAGCATCCAGGCCGGCGACTGGGTGCGCCTGGAGACGCCGCTCGGCAGCGTCCTCGCACGCGCCCGCCTCGATGCTAATCTGGAGCCGGGCGTCGCGTGCGCGCAGCACGGCTGGTGGCAGGCGTGCGAGGCCATTGGGGCGCCCGGCTTCGACCCGTTCGGTCCGGACGGGGCCAATCTGAACCTGATCATCGGCGAGGATCGCGTCGATCCGGTCAGCGGGTCCGTGCCGCACCGCGCCTACCTGTGTCAGGTCCGGCGGCTCGACGGTCCACCGGCGCACCCCTGATACGCGGCCACAGCGCGCACGGCGCATCGAGCTGCCCAAGCCGGTCGGTATACTGGCGGGATGAACCGCACCGAGCCGGCGGCCCCCACCGCAACAGCCTCCGCCACCGCCAAGAAGCCTCGCGTGTTCTCCGGCGTGCAGCCGACCGGCGACTTGCACCTCGGCACCTATGTCGGCGCGCTCCGCCAGTGGGCCGAGCGGCAGCGTGAGCGCGAGAACGTGTTCTGCGTGGTCGACCTGCACGCCCTCACCATCCCCGAGGACGTCGAGCCCGCGCGCCTGCGCGACCACGTGCGGCGGGTGGCTGCGCTCTACATGGCGGTGGGGATCGACCCCGACAGCAACATCATCTTCGCGCAGAGCCACGTGCACGAGCACGCCGAGCTCTCCTGGCTCCTCAACTGCGTGACGCCGCTGGGCTGGCTCTACCGCATGACGCAGTTCAAGGCCAAGTCGGAAGGGCGCGACAGCGTGGGTGCCGGCCTGCTCGACTACCCTGTGCTGCAGGCCGCGGACATCCTTCTGTACGACACCGACATCGTGCCGGTCGGCGACGACCAGCGCCAGCACATCGAATTGACGCGGGACATCGCGGTGCGCTTCAACAACCTCTTCGGCGAGGTGTTCACGCTGCCGCGCGCGGTCGTCCCCACCTTCGGGGCCCGCATCATGGGGCTCGACGACCCGGACGTCAAGATGTCCAAGAGCATCGCCAGCCAGCGCGGTGGTCACGCCGTGAACCTCCTCGACGACGACGCGACGGTGCGCAAGGCGATCATGTCGGCCGTCACCGACTCCGGTCGGGAGGTGCGTTTCGAACACGCCTCGGCGGGGGTGCGCAACCTCCTGACCATCCTGCAGTCGCTGGACGGCCGCGCCATGGATGCCGTCGAGGCCGACTTCGAGGGCAAGGGCTACGGCGATCTCAAGAAGGCGGTCGTGGACGCGGTCCTGGCGACGATCCAGCCTATCCGGCGGCGTTTCGAGGAGATCATGGCCGATCCGGCCGCCATCGATGCGGTGCTGGCGGGCGGCGCGCAGCGCGCCCGCGCGATCGCGAGCCGTACGCTGGCCCGCGCCAAGGAGGCGATGGGGGTTGGCTGAGCCGGCCTCGCGCCGCGTCCTCATGCTGTTTCTGGACGGTGTTGGCCTGGGCGGCCCCGACCCGGACTGCAACCCGCTGTTCGCAGCGGATCTGCCGCGGCTGGCGTCCTTGGCGGGCGGCCGGCTGGTGGCCGGCACCGCACCGCGTCAGGCCCCCGGCGTGGTGTACCGCCGGCTGGATGCGGGCCTCGGCGTGGCGGGCCTGCCCCAATCCGCCACCGGCCAGACCAGCCTGCTCACGGGCGAGAACGGCGCGGAGCTGATGGGGCGCCACTACGGTCCCTGGCCCGGACCGACGCTGAGGCGCGTGCTCGAGGGGAGAACGCTGTTCCACGAGGCGGCCTCGGCGGCGCTGGCGAACGCCTACCCGGAGGGCTACTTCCGCGCGCTGGAGGGCCGACGCCTGCGCCCCAACGCGCCGGTCGTGGCGGCGCGCGCGGCCGGCGTGCCGCTCATCGACCTGGAGGCCTATCGCGCGGGCGAGGGCCTGGGGGCCGACGTGACGGGAGCCGGCTTCACCCAGGTCGATGCCTCGCTGGTGGCGCTGGAGCCCGCCGAGGCGGCGAGCCGGCTGCGACGCCTGGTCGCCCGCCACGCCTTCACCTTCTACGACGTGTGGCCGACCGACCGCTACGGCCACCAGCAGCGTCGAGCCGAGGCGGTGAAGCTGCTCGAAGCCATCGATGCGTTGGTGGGCGGGCTCGAGCCCGCCTTCGGCGACGTCACGCTGCTGCTCACATCGGACCACGGCAACCTGGAGGACCTGTCGAGCCCGCGCCACACCCGCAATCCCGTTCCGCTGCTGGCGGTCGGACCCGACGCGGCCGCCTACGCCGACGTAGACGACCTCATGCAGGTCGGCCGGGTGACGCGTGCGCTGCTGACGGGCGGGTGAGGGGCGGGCGCGTCGCGGCGTGACGCCGTCCGCTGGGCCGCCGTTGGCGGCGCGGTCAGCCGCCCAGCCGCAGCACCACGAAGGCCTCGTACCAGGCGCCGAAGAGCAACATCACCATCGCGAACGGCAGCATCGAGGCCAACTTGCGGAAGGCGTCGGGCAGCGATCCCAAGCCGCGACGAACGAGCGTCACCAGGAACATGCCGCCGCCGGCGACCACGATGAAGTACGAGCTCAGCTCCACGACAAGCAGGATCAGCACGAGTACGAGCTGGAGGGGGGAGCTGGTGCCGATGAGGCCGAAGGGGATGCCTTGCACGAAGTACGATCCCGCGCTGAGCAGGTAGGCGGGAACACCCAACAGCAGGGCCAGCGTGAAGGTCACCGAGAGCGTCACCACCACGAAGTTCTGATAGTAGGTGGTGACCGCCGCGCGGACGATGTCGCCGCTGCCGTAGGCCTGGGTCGCCCCAACGCTGGTGACCGCCGTCTTCACGACGGTGACGACGGCGGTCTCGCACTCCTTCGGCAAGGAGGAGCCCACCAGCGCGCCGAGAGCGAACATGCCGTAGAGGAACACGTAGGTGCCGATGACCAGGCGGCGGTGCTCGCGGATGTACGCCCAGCCCTCGCGCAGCCAGCGTCTGAGCGGGGAGCGCGTCGCCAGCCCGTAGAGGATCAGCAGGGTGAAGGCGATGAAGACCCAGGACGCCGTCCGGCCCTGCAGCCACGAGCGCACGCCGCCGGGCTCCACCGCGCTGCGGTAGCCCACCTTGTCCACCTGCCAGGCGTCGCCCGTCCGGCTCAGCTGCACCTCGACGACATCGAGCTGGTTCCCGGGCCGCACCGCGCTGTAGGTGAAGATCTTGTGCTGGGCGTTCGCTGCCGGTTGCTCCTCGCGATCGTTGAGGTGGACCTGCGTGCCGGCTTGCGGAGCGGGATGGGCGATCATGTCGGGGAGCGCCTGGCACATCTGCCGGGTGTCCAGGCCCGACAGCTGCCCGAGGCTCACCGGGCTGCGCTTGAGCCAGGTCTGCACCGCCCGGTCGGCGAGCGCGGCAGGGTCACTGCCCGTCATGCCGATCGCGGTCGGGCCGCCGGGCTCGGCGCTCGAGGCGGCTGGAGCCGGCCCTGCCGACGGGGCGGCCGTCTCGCCGGCGGCGGCGCCGGCCGCGGGGTTCTGCGCCCAGGCGACCCCGGCCAGGGCGAACACGACCAGCAGCGGCAGGAGCGTCAAGGCGGGGCGTCGATGGCTCATGGTCGGGAGGGCGCCGGAGGCGGCCTCCAGCACCGCGCCAGCATACCGCAGCCGAGCCCGTGGGCCCCGTCGGCGGTAGACTCGGGGCCGATGGCGAAGCCGAGCGCGTGGTACCTGAACGCGGCCAGACGCACGCTCCGTGCCCTGATCCCGGCGCTGGCCCCGCCCGACGACGCGTTCGCGGCGGCGCGACTGTCGCCCGCCCTGTACCGGCTCTACCTGAGCATGGACCCGCGCGACCGGCAGCACGCTGGCGAGGTGGCCAAGGCGCTGCTGGCACGCCACCCGCAGGCGCCGCCCGAGCTGGTGCGGGCCGCGCTGCTCCACGACGTCGGCAAGGCCGGCCGCCCCTACCGCGTGATGGAACGCGTGCTCGTCCACCTGTTGCCGTCACGGCCCATGCCGCCGGAGCCGCGGTTGAAGGGGCTGGCGGGGGCGCTACAGATCAAGCGTCACCACCACGCCTACGGCGCCGAGCTGATTCGCGCGGCGGGCGGCAGCGAGGCTGTCGCGCGGCTGGTTGCCGGTCACCACGACGAGGGCGGCGAGGCGGAGCTGCTGCGGCAGGTCGATGACGAGACCTGAGCGCGAGGCGCTGCTGACATGGCTGTTCGCACGTCAGCGCTTCGGGATGCGCCCGGGCCTCCGGCGCATGCGGCGGCTGTTGGCGTGCCTCGGCGACCCGCATGAGCGCTACCGCAGTGTGCTGGTGGGGGGAACCAATGGCAAGGGCAGTACCGCCGCGGTGCTGGCCGCGGCGTTGCACGCCGGCGGCGAGCGCGTCGGACTGACCACCAGCCCGCACCTGCAGAATCTGGTCGAACGCGTGGCCGTCGACGGCGAAGCGGTGGAAGAGGAGGCCCTGCTGGACGGGCTGGCTCAAGTCAGACCGCACGCCGAGCGGGTCGGGGCCACCTTCTTCGAGACGGTGACCGCGACGGCGATGCTGACCTTCGCCGAGGCCGGGGTGACGACGGCCGTGCTCGAGGTCGGCATGGGCGGCCGCTTCGACGCAACCAACGTCGTCGGGCCGGCTCTGTCGCTGGTGACGAGCGTGGCGCTCGACCACACGACCGTGCTCGGCGACAGCCTGCGTGCGATCGCGCACGAGAAGGCAGGCATCTTCCGGCCGGGCACGCCCGCCTGGACCGGCGCCGAGGGCGAGGCGCTGGGCTGCCTGCGCGAGGCCGCGGCCGCCAACGAGGTGGCGTTGCGAGCGCTTGCGGAGGATGCCGACGTGCAGGTGCACGACCTCGGCTGGCAGGGGCTCGAGCTCGCGGTCGCGGTGGCCGGCCGTCGCCTGGCGGCGCGCACGCCGTTGGTGGGCGCGCACCAGGCCGGCAACGTGGCGCTCGCGCTCATCGCGGCCGACACGCTGGGGGTGCCGGCGAGCGCCGCGGCCGGCGCCGCCGCGCTCACGCGCTGGCCCGGGCGCCTGGAGCGGGTCGCCTTCCGGCGGCGCTGGCTGGTGCTCGACGGCGCCCACAACCCCGCGGCGGCGGCAGCGCTGGCGCGCGCCCTGCAGGTTCTCGAGGTGCGCGTGCCGGTGCTGATCCTGGGGATCTCGCAAGACAAGGATGTCGCGGGCGTGGTGGGTGCGCTCGCGCCGGCGGCGGAGCGCGTCATCGCGACCCGCGCTGCGTCGAGCCCGCGGGCGCTGGCGCCGAGCGAGCTGGCGCGATTGGCCGAGGTTCGCCCCGTCGACAATCTGCCGGACGCGATCGAGCTGGCCATCCGCTGGACGGGTCCCGAGGACGTGATCGTGGTGGCGGGCAGCCTCTTCCTGGCTGGCGAGGCGCGGGCGCTGGCCCGCGGCGCGCCCGGCGAGGGCCGGCAGCGCTGGCAGTGATGTGCCGCCCGACTAGCCGGCGCGAGCGCGCTCGCGGCGGTACGCCAGGTAGTGCTTGAGCAGCACCACCGCCGCCACCGCGGCG
>CAYOXR010000047.1:0-8912 GCA_964407955.1 uncultured bacterium
GGTGATCGAGGCCTGGCTGGTGGCGTGCCAGTGCTCCGAATTGTGGGTGGAGCCGCTGGACGGGGCGCATGCTGGAAGCGAAGAAGGCTGGCTGGAGCTGGCGCGTGCCCAGCGGGACACCATCGCCGAGATGCAGGAGCGCATCCGCGAGCGCGTCGGCGTTGCGATCGGCCGACGTTCGTGACGACGCTGGGGTGACGGCGCCGCGGCGCCGGCTGGGCCGAGTGGGCTATGGGTCCGGGCTGGAACCCGGGTCTGGGTCGGGGTCGGGGCTCAGGCCAGGGCGGTGGCCGGGAGACTCACCGTGTCCGCTTGTGGGTTCGGGCAGCCCGCAGGGTGCGTGACAGCGGGGCGCAGATGGACGCCGAGGCATACTTGCACATCGTCATGGACGCCTATCACGGCGACGTCGTGAGCCTGTCGGCTCGTCTCGAGGTAGGGGGTGGGTCGGGTGGTGGCTCGAGTGCTGGTGGCTCGGCTGGTGGTGTTGCGGGCGGCGGTGCTCAACGTGGTGGGGGTTCGGGCCACAGCGGCTCGGGCCACAGCGGCTCGGGCGACAGCGGTTCGGGCGACAGGGGTTCGGGCGGCGGCGGTTCGGGCGGCGGCACGGCGGGCGGGGCGGACCGCAAGTCGGCGCCGATCGTGACCGTCACGGTGCGCGCCTCGCAACCATTGCCGGCGCGGCCCGAGTCGCGCACCTGGCACCTGCGTTTCGTGGCGAACGGCGTGACCATCGACGCGCGTGAGGCCGACGGCACGCTGGTCGACCTGGTGTGGGAGGAACACGGCTTCACGGCGCGTCTGCGCCAGCCCGCCGGCACCGTTGCTCCGGACGTGCAGGAGGTTCTGAAGGGGGCCAACGTCGCCCACGTGGTGGTGGTGCCCGAGGGGCGGCCGGCGTGAATGCGGGCGTCCTGCGCGGTGTCCTGCGTGCTGCACGGCGTTCGCCTCACGCTCGGGGACGCTTGTCCCTTGCCCGTGCGAAACCTCACACGCATCCTGGACTCGAGAGCCCTGGTCCGTGTCTTCGGGCCGGCGGTTTGACGTCCTGTTCCTCCTAGGGCGCTGTCCACCGGGTGGGACGTCGTTTTCGGGAGGGCTCTCTTCGCGAGAGGCGCGAACGCCGGCGGTCGCTCGCGAGGGCATGCGGCGCAGCACGAGATGCCGCCCGCCGCCGGCGGGGGATGGGAACGAGGTGACGGCCGTGAAGGTGGACGCGCTCAAGATCAAGGAGATCGCCCGCAAGCTCGGGGTGTCTGAGCGGACCGTGGAGGAGTACCTCCTGGACCGCCTGACGATGCAGGAACCATCGCACCAGAGCCCACAGGATGACCTGGTGGATTCAGCGACGCTCGCTTCCACCGCCGGCCGGGCCCGCGCCCGCGCGGGCGTGAGCGACCGCCTTGGGAGGTCCCTGGAGAAGGACGTGGGTTGAGCCGGGTTTGTGGGCCCGTGAGTCCTAGTGACCCGTGCCCTTCCTTCGGGGCGACCGTTTCGCCGCCGTCCGACATGTGGACGGCGGCCACTTCTTTGGCGCACGGTTGGTGCTGGGGCCCGCAGCGGGGGTTGGCGGCTGCCCAGTGCGCGGCGCTTACCTAGCCCGCGGCGGCCTCTGCCTCGGCCGTAGCGGCGAGGCCCTCGGCCAGGGACGTAGCCGGCGCATCCACGCCTGCATCCGCGGTGGCGCTCCTGAGCTTGGCGACATCGGCCAGAGAGTGCCGGATGTCGCCTGGCCGCGCGGGAGCATGACGAACCTCCAGAGGTCCGCTCCGCGCTTCGAGCGCAGCGATGAGATCGAGCAGGCTGGTGGCTCGGCCGGTGCCCACGTTGTATGCCTCGAGGTCGGTGCCGAGCGGGAAGTCGAGCGCCGCGACGAGCGTGTCCACCACGTCGCCGACGTAAACGAAGTCGCGCGTCTGGGTGCCGTCGCCGAACACCGTTAGCGCCTCGCCGGCGGCCGCACGCGCCAGGAACACGCTGATGACGCCGCTGTACGGGCTCGCCGGGTTCTGGCGCGGGCCGTAGACGTTGAATAAGCGCAGGGCCACGCCGGCCAGCTCGCCGCGGCGGTGGTAGCCGGCCAGGTAGTGCTCGCCGGCGAGCTTGTCGGCGGCGTACGGACTGAGCGGGCGTTTGGCCACCTCTTCGCCGATCGGAAGCTCGCACGCGTCGCCGTAGACGGCGGCGCTGCTGGCGTAGACCACGCGAGTCACGCCGGCGCCGCGCGCGGCCTCGAGTAGCGTGAGGGTGCCCACCGCGTTGGTGCGGTGGGCAGCGATGGGATCTTCGATGGACGCTTGCACCGAGGCGACGGCGGCCAGGTGGAACACCGCTTGGGTGCCATCCAACGCGGCGCCAATGGCGGCCGCGTCTGCCACGTCGCCGCGGATCACCGTGAGCCCGGCTCGGCCCGTGCCCAGGTTGTCCTGTCTGCCGCTGGAGAAGTCGTCGATCACGACGACCTGGTGGCCGCCCGCGAGCAGCCGGTCGACGAGGTGGGATCCGATGAAGCCGGCTCCCCCCGTCACCGTCACGCGCATGGTCGTCTCACGTCGGTCGTCCCTCTCCGGCGCTCCCGCCGCGGGTCTATCCCACGTCCGGCGCGGTTGCGGTCCCCGTGGCGCCCCGTATGGCGTGCCGCGCAGTGCCCCGCGAGGCGCCCGCCGCTCAGCGCTCCCAGTCCGGCCCTTCGGCGGGGTCGACGAGGCGGTCCTCCCGGTCCAGGGCGAAGATCGCGTCCATCTCTTCAGGCGAGAGCTCGAAGTCGAAGACGGCGAAGTTGTCGAGGCGGCGCTGCGCCTGCTTCGACTTGGGGATGGCGGCGACAGCGTCCTGCTGCACCAGCCAGCGCAGCGTGACCTGCGTCGGCGTCTTGGCGTGCCTGGCGCCGATGTCGCGCAGCACGGGGTCGTCCAGGACCTTGCCGCGGGCGATCGGGCAGTAGGCGGTGAGCAGCATGTCGTGCTCGTGCGCCTGGTCGATCAGCGCCGTCTGTGACAGGTACGGGTGGTACTCGACCTGGTTGCAGAACAGGTGCGTGATGCCGGCCGCGCGCTCCACCAGGCTGGGCGGGAAGTTGCTCACCCCGATGTGCCGCACCGCCCCGTCGCGCTGCAGCCGTGCCAGCGCCTGCAACGGTTGCTCCAGTGGCACGCTTGGATTGGGCCAGTGGAGCAGCATCAGGTCGACGTAGTCGGTGCGGAGCTTGCGGAGGCTCTCGGCGGTGCTGGTGGCGGCGGCGTCCCCGGCGAAGTTGGTGGGCGCCACCTTCGACACCAGGAACACGTCCTCGCGCGCCACGCCCGACCGCTTCAGGCCCTCTCCCACGTACTCCTCGTTGTTGTAACCCTGCGCGGTGTCGATGTGACGATAGCCGATGCCGAGCGCGTGCTCGACACCCTCTCTGCAGTCCTCGCCGGGCAGGCGGAAGGTACCGAAGCCCAGCGCCGGGACGTTCACGCCCTGAACGGTGTGGTGGATCATGCGCCCTCCTTTGGGTGCTCGTCGTCCGAGCCCGGTGCGTCGGTGCCCGGCTCCGGTTGGGTGCTTGGGGCCGTCCCGCCGCGGCGACCGGCCGTGTCTGCGCCCCTGGCAGGCGGCGCCATAACGGGAACCTCGACGCCGAGCGCTTCCTCGATCTTGCCGAGGCGCACGTTCAGCACCTCGACGTGGTTTCGCACGGTGGCGATGTCGGCCAGCGAGTTGAACAGCGCCCACGCCACCACGCCCAGGAACAGGATGAGCGCGAACTCGAAGAAGCCGACGAAGAAGCTCCCGCGCTGCGACGAGGTGCTCAACCCGATCCAGGTCGTGATGGAAATGATCAACGCGAGAGCCAGCGAAGCGATCGCGGCCGCGCGGAGGACGCTCTCTTTCATGAAACCCTCCCTTGTCGGTCCGGCTTTGCCGTACCAGCTTACCGGGCCGAGGGGGGTGGGCCGTGCAAGGGCAGGTGCCAGGCGAGGCACGGGCGGTGGGTGCGGGCCGGCGTTGCGGGTTGGTGTGGTGGGTTGGTGTGGTGGGTTGGCGTGGTGGCCCGGCGTCGTGGCCCGGCGTGGTGGCCCGGCGTGGTGGCCCGGCGCCACCGCAAGACTGGCTGTCGCCGATTGCCGGCGCACAGGGGGCCGGGGGGCCTTGCGAAAGAGCATGTGTTGATTGTCAAGCCTCGCTTCCGCCGCGCGGAAGTGCGACCCAGACGGTACTTGGTAGCGCCAATTCGTCATTCGCGGCCGCTTCGCTCGCCGCGCTGCACGGCCACGGCGGCGTACGCTTGGTCCGACCCGAAAGCGAAGCTTGACATTCAACGCAAGGCCTTTCGCAACACCCCTTCGGGTGGGCCTTCACGTGATTCGAGACGCAGGCGTTCGCATGAGCCGGCACACCTGATCCGGCACACCTGATCCCGCAGCGACGCGTGGTCCGTCTGGAGCTCGGGCGAGCGACGGCGTTCGGGGGGGTCGGCCGGCGTCTGGCGTTTGCAGTCGATGCGAGGGTGTTCTGGCGACCGTTCGCGTGGTCGGGGCGTCCCCGGTGCCGCCGCCGCGCAGTCCCGCGGTGGGGTCCCCGGTGCCGTCCCCCGTGCCGTCCCCCGTGCCGTCCCCCGTGCCTTCCCCGGTGGTCCCATGTGCCGGTCCCCGGGGAACCCACGGGCCGTCGCCCGTGCCGTGCCACTGGCGCCGGCCAGCCTGCCTAGGTCGAGCCTTCCTTTCCCTCGGTGCCGTCCTCGAGCTCGCCGGGCCCGACCGCGTCGTGCACCTCGCTAACCGCGTCCGCGTCGCGCGGCCCGCCCGCGGCGTCCGACGCGTGCCCCTCGTCCGGCACGTCCCGGCCCCCCAGCTCGGCTAGGAGCTGTGCCGAGGCCTGCTCGGCCTGCACGGGGAGCGCCGGGTCCGGTATGAGGTGGTCCTCGAGGAGGTACGGCGGGAAGGCCGGCTCCTCGCCGAAATCGTTCTCCGTGGGCAGGTAGTAGCGGGCGAGGCTGTGGTCGATCGAAGCCCGCCGCGTCGTCAGCATGTCGATCCCTCGCTGGACGGACTCGGCCTGACTGCGTACGGCGTCGAGCAGGGCCTGCACACCGCGGCCGCCGGGGAAGCGGGGCAGGCCGTCGAGGGCGAACAGGCACTCCTCCACGGTGAACAGCTCGAGGCGGAGCCCTGCCTCGAAGGCGGCGGCAAGGGAGGCGCCGGTGCGCCAGACGATGCAGTCGATGACGGTCCTGAGCGGCGACGTAACGCGGAACGGCCCGCGGTCCTCGATGTCCTCGGCGCTGAGCGGCGGTCGCCGCCAGTTCAGCGTCTCCGATGCTCCGGACGCCTTTGCGCGCGCCTGCCACGGTTCGGCCCATCGTGGCGGGCGCGGATCGGGCGGCTGCCCAGGCGCCCTGGGCGATGCTCCAGCGCGGCTCCAGGGGAGGTCGACGCGGCGTCTGAAGATGCTCACGTTCTCGGGCAGCCTGGCGCGGGTCGCGGCGTCGACGGCAGTATCGAGGCTGACATGGACGCCGTTCTGACGGCGACGGACCAGGCCGTGGACGTGCAGCGCGGAGTGGTGCGAGATCACGCCGGCGGCGCGCCCGCGCGGGTCGGTGGCGAGCAGGTAGACGAGCACCAGGTCCTCGTCGGGCCGCTCGGGCACTGCGCGGACGCGGTAGATCGAGCGCGCCGGATGCAGCCACGCTCCCTTTCGGCAGTAGTGACCGCACAGCTGTCGGCTGAAGCCGTGCGCGGCCGCCTGCTGCACGGTCACGTAGCCCCATTGCTGATGGGCGGTGTGGAGAAGCGCGTCGTGGTCTGGCATGGGAGCGACTTGCGACGGCACCTGGCTGGAGACGGACCGCGGATGGTCGGGGGATGGTACGGGGCCGGGCCGGATACGGGCCCGACACGGGGTGGGGCCGGGCCGGATACGGGCCGGGGGCGGGACGGGGCCGGACCGGGCTCGCGGCAGAGACAGGCCGCGGCAGAGACAGGCCGGGACCGGTGCGCCTGCAGAACACGGGCGTCGAGCGCGTGTTACTTGCCCGCAAGGCGCACCGGCCTGGGGATGGCCCGCCGCGGCGCGCGGGGAGGAGGCGCGGGGGCGTCTGGACCTCCCGAGTTCGTCGGCGCCCCCGCTGGACCCACCATGCCACCGCTGACGTGGCCCTGCGCGGGTTCCTTGGCAATTGCCTGGAGGGTGTTGGCATCCGATGGGTGGCATCCGTGGGGGGCCTGGGTCGCGTGCCGGTTGGGGCGACCCGGCGCTCCCGCGTGATCCGGGCGCTCCCGCGTGATCCGCGCGCTCCCGCGTGATCCGAGCGCACCCAGGTGATCCGAGCACGACCTTGCCCTCAGAGCCCATGCATGTCGTCAGTCCACGACCGTCTCCCCGGAGCGCACCCGTGTCCTCGACACGCCGGTGTCGTCAACGCAGCGCACCAGTGTCGTCAATGCAGGACAAATGTCCCCACACCTTGCCCGCGGCGCACCTAGACTGTTCGGGTGACGAGGCCCGATCTGCCCCCCCAGGCTGCTTCGCCGTCGTCGAATCACGCTGCATCGAGCATCCCGGGCGCCGAGACCATCCGCGAGCGCGTACGCCGGCTGGACCGGCCCGGGCCGCGCTACACCTCCTACCCGACGGCCGTGGAGTTCACCGACGCCTTCGGCGAGAGCGACTACCGCAGTGCGCTGGCCCGCGCGGCCGCGACGCCCGAGGCGCCGCTGGCGCTCTACACGCACCTGCCCTTCTGCGTCGAGCGCTGCCTGTACTGCGCATGCAACGTCGTCATCACGCCGCACCTGGCCGTCGCCGACGCCTACCTGGCGCGCCTCCTGAAGGAGATCGACGCGGTGGCGCCGCTGTTGGGCGAGCGCCGGGACGTGGCCCAGTTCCACCTGGGCGGCGGCACCCCGACCTACTACGACCCGGTGACGCTGGCGACGCTCGTGGGCAAGTTCCGCGAGCACTTCCGGTTCCTGCCGGGCGCCGAGGTGGCACTCGAGGTCGACCCGCGCGTCACCTGCGCGGCAGACCTGCGCGTCCTTGCGGAGCTCGGCTTCAACCGCCTGTCGTTGGGCGTGCAGGACTTCGACCCCGAGGTGCAGCGCAGCATCGGCCGGGTGCAGAGCGTCGAGGGCACGGCCGCGTTGATCCAGGCGGCTCGGGGCCTCGGCTTCACCTCCACCAACCTCGATCTCATCTACGGCCTGCCGTACCAGACGCCGGCGTCGCTGACGCGCACGCTCGCCCGGGTGCTCGAGCTGCGGCCGGATCGCCTGGCCGTGTACTCCTTCGCCTTCCTGCCCAAGGCGTTCGCGCATCAGCGCGCCCTGCCCGAGGAGGCGATCCCACGCGGCGAGGCCAAACTGGCGCTGCTGGAGCTGACGCGCGACACGCTGCTGGCCGCCGGCTACGTCGACGTGGGCATGGACCACTTCGCCCTGCCCGCCGACGACCTCGTGCAGGCCCAGCAGGACGGCCGCCTGTGGCGCAACTTCATGGGCTACACCACGGCGCGGGCGCCGGACATGATCGGCTTCGGCATGTCGGCCATCGGCGAGGTCGGCGGCGCCTACGTGCAGAACGAGAAGAAGCTCAACCGCTACCAGGAGCTCGTGGACGACGGCCGCCTTCCGGTGGCGCGCGGCCGCCGCCTCGACGACGACGACCGCCTGCGCCAGCACCTCATCCGCGAGTGGATGTGCCACTTCCGGGTGGACAAGCGTGCGCTCGAGGCGGACTTCGGCGTCGACTTCGACCGCTACTTCGAGGCCGAGCTCCGCGCCCTCGAGCCGCTCGAGCGCGAGGGGCTGGTGCACGTCGGGGCCGACGCGCTGGAGGCCGGCGAGCTCGGCCGGCTGCTCCCGCGCAACGTGGCCATGGTGTTCGATCGCTACCTCACGCAGAGCCCGGTCGGGGCCTCACGGTTCTCCCGGACCGTGTGACATGGCGCTCCGCGTCGTGGTGGTGGGGGGCGGCATTTCGGGCCTGGCTGCCGCCTATCAGCTGACCCGCGAGCGGCCCGACGTCGAGGTGGTGGTGCTGGAGAAGGACGGCCGCGTGGGCGGGACCGCCACCAGCGACGCCGTCGACGGCTTCCTGGTCGACCGCGGGCCCAACGGCTTCCTGACCAACGTGCCCTACGCCTACAACCTGAGCGTCGAGCTGGGCCTGTCGGGGGAGCTGCAGCCCGCCGCCGAGGCGGCGCAGAAACGCTTCCTGTACTTCCGTGGTCGCCTGGTGCCGGTTCCCACCGGCGCGGCGGCCCTCCTGCGGTCGCCGCTCCTGTCGCCCATAGGGAAGCTGCGCATGGCGCTGGAGCCGCTTCTGCCGGCCGCCGACGCCGATCGCGAGGAGAGCGTGCACGCCTTCGCGACTCGCCGGCTGGGGCGCGAGTTCGCCGACGTGATGGTGGCGCCGATGGTGGCGGGCGTGTCGGCGGGCGATGCGCGGCAGTCGAGCCTGGCCGCGCTGTTCCCGCGCATGCACCGACTCGAGGTCGAGCACGGCGGGCTGGTGCGCGGCATGCTGGCGCAGCAGCGCGCGCGCCGGGCGGCGAAGGCGCGTGGCGAGGGCCCGCAGGCACCCGCCGGCGGGCCGAGCGGGCCGGGCGGGCGCCTGACGAGCTTCCGCAGCGGCGGCGCCGGCCGGCTGACCGCCGCGCTGGCCGAGGTCCTCGGCGAACGCGTGACGACCGGCGTTGCGGTCGAGCGCATCGAGGATGGGCAGGAGCGCAAGCTGCGGCTCATGCCCATGACCCTGGAGGCCGATGCCGTGATCGTCGCGGCGCCCGCCTACGCCGCAGCGGCGATGCTGCAGCAGCGATCGGCGGCGGTCGCGGAGGCGCTGCAGGCGATCCCCTACGCCGGCATCCGCGTGGTCGCCCTGGGCTTCCCGCGCTCGGCCGTGACGCACCCTCTCGACGGCTTCGG
>CAYOXR010000048.1:0-8948 GCA_964407955.1 uncultured bacterium
CAAGGAGATCGACTGGGAGCTGATCGAGCTGGCGGGCGTGCTGGCGATCTGAGGGTGCGGCGCCGCGACCTGGCGCGCGGGCGACACGCCGGCCGCCGGTCAACGCTCGAGCACGTGCCGGCCGGAGGCGTGGCACTGCCCTGGGCGCGTTCAGCCGCCGACACGCACCCGAACGAAGGCGTCCTTGCCCTTCTGAAGCACCACCGGGCGCTCGAGCTCGAGCCACAGCTGCGGGTCTTCCACCACCTCGCCGTCGAGGCGCAGCCCGCGGTTCTGGATGAGGCGCCGCGCATCGCCGTTCGAGGAGCTGAGGCCCGCCAGCGTGGCCAGGCGCAACACCCCGACGCGCCCGTCCCTGAACTCGCTCGGGTCGACCACCACCTCGGGCATGTCTTGCGGGATGACGCCCCTGGCGACGGCGTCGTAGCGGGCCTCGGCCGCCGCGATCGGGGCCTCGCCATGGTAGATGCGCACCAGCTCGCGCGCCAGCGTGCGGTGAGCGGACACCACGTTGCGCGCTGCCTCGCCCCGGAACGCCTTCAGATCGAGCAGGGTGCAGAGCTCCGCGTACCGTTCCAACAGCGCATCCGGCACCTGCATCGCCTTCTTGAACATGGCCTCGGGGGGTTCGGCGATGCCGATGTAGTTCCCCAGCGACTTCGACATCTTCTCCACCCCGTCGAGCCCCTCCAGAAGGGGCGTGGTCAGGGCCACCTGCGGCGCGATCCCGTAGGCCCGCTGGACGTCGCGGCCCACCAGCAGGTTGAACAGCTGGTCGGTGCCGCCGAGCTCGACGTCCGCGCGGATCGCGACGGAGTCGTAGGCCTGCGCCAGCGGGTAGAGGAACTCGTGGACGCTGATGGCGGTTCCGGTCTGGAAGCGCTTCGTGAAGTCGTCGCGTTCCAGCATGCGGGCCACCGTGTACGTCGATGCCAGGCGCACCACGTCGCCGAAGTCGAGCGGGCCCAGCCACTCGGAGTTGTGGCGGATCTCGAGCCGCTCCGGCGCCTCGTCGAGGATGCGCGTGGCCTGCGCGACGTAGGTCTCGCCGTTGCGGCGGGTCTCCTCCAGGGACAACACCGGCCGCGTCTTGGAACGACCGGAGGGATCGCCGATGGTGGCGGTGAAATCCCCGATGATGAGCACGACCAGGTGGCCCAGGTCCTGGAACTGCCTCAGCTTGCGCAGCACCACCGCATGGCCGACGTGGAGGTCGCTGCTCGACGGATCCACGCCGAGCTTCACGCGCAGCTGCCGTCCCTCGCGCTCGGCCTCTCGGAGCTTGTCTTCGAGCCCGCCGGCCGGCTGGATCTGCTCGGCGCCCCGCCGCAGCAGCGCCATCGCCTCGTGGATGTCCAACGCTCGTCCTCCAGGGCGGCCCGCGCCGCGGTTCACCCGCCACGCGCGCGGCCGGAACTGGCCGCCCGGCGCGGAGCGAGCACGTCCACCGGCCGGAGCGGAACCGCGACAGTCTAGCACGCGTCGCAGACGTGCTCGCGCCGGCTAGCCAAGCGGCGCGAGCCGCTCCCGGACGGCGCCGGCCTCGGCCACCCGCTCGGCGCCGGCTCGCCCCTGCCACGAACGCATCCGACAGCGGGGCGCGGTCGCCCTTGATAGCATCGTGAGCGGCGCCGGGAGGCGCCTGCAAGGAGGCGAGCATGCATCTCGGAATGGTTGGGCTCGGTCGCATGGGCGCCAACATGACGCGACGCCTGATGCAGGGCGGGCACAGCGTGGTGGTCACCGACATCGACGAAGCCAACGTCAAGGCGCTGGCCGACGAGGGTGCAACGGGCGCGTCATCGCTCGAGGAGCTGATCGGGGCGCTGCCTGCGCCGCGCGTGGTGTGGCTGATGGTGCCGGCAGGCGACGCCACCGAGTCGGTCTTCCGCGAGGCGCTCGGTCACCTGGCGCAGGGCGACCTCATCATCGACGGTTCGAACTCGCACTACACCGATACCCAGCGACGCGGGCGCGAAGCCGACCGCGAGGGGATCAGGCTGGTCGACGCCGGGGTGTCGGGCGGCATCTGGGGGTTGAAGGTCGGCTACAACATCATGGCCGGCGGCGATGACGGCGCCTTCGCGCTGGCCGAGCCGGCATTGAAGACGCTGGCGCCGCAAAGCGGCTACGCGCACGTCGGCCCCGTTGGCGCCGGCCACTTCGTGAAGATGGTCCACAACGGCATCGAGTACGGCCTGCTGCAGGCCTACGGCGAAGGCTTCGAAGCGCTCGCCGCTTTCCCCGGCGCGGACCTGGATCTGCGCACGATCGCCGAGCTGTGGACGCACGGTGCCGTCGTGCGCTCGTGGTTGCTGGAGCTGCTGGCCGACGCCCTTGCGGACGATCCGCGCCTCCGCCGCCTCCAGGGCTACGTCGACGACAGCGGCATGGGCCGCTGGACGGTCGACTTCGGCGTCGAGCAGGCGGTGCCGCTGCCGGCCATCACGGCCTCGCTGTATGCGCGCTTCGCGAGCCGCCAGGGCGACAGCTTCGCCGCCAAGGTGGTGGCCGCGCTACGCAACCAGTTCGGGGGCCATCCGATCAAGGAGGCATGAGGTGCACAAGGCGCCGGCCACGGCGTTCGTGATCTTCGGCATGACCGGCGACCTGGCGGCGCGCAAGCTGCTGCCGGCGCTGCTGCAACTTCAGGCGAAGGACGCGCTCGACAACGACACGGTGATCGTCGGCTACGGCCGGAGCCCGCTCGACGACACGGCGCTGGAGGCGCGCGTGCGCTCCGTGCTGGACCTGGAAGCGGGCTCGCCCCTCGAGGCCGCCCTGGGGGCCCTCACGCACCGTGTGCACTACGTCCAGGGCGGCTACGACGACGCCGACGGCTTCGCCAGGCTGGCCGCCCGGCTGGACGAGCTCGGGCGCGATAACCGGGTCTTCTACACCGCCACACCGCCCCAGACCTACCAGAGCATCGTCACGCGGCTGGCCGGCGCGGGGCTGCACGAGCAACGTCGCGGCTGGTCGCGGCTGGTCGTCGAGAAGCCCTTCGGCACCGATCTCGACACCGCGCAGGCGTTGAATCGGCACGTGCTCGAGTACTTCCGCGAGGACCAGGTGTACCGCATCGACCACTACCTCGCCAAGGAGACGGCCCAGAACCTGGCGGTGCTGCGCTTCGCCAACAGCATCTTCGAGCCGGTGTGGAGCAACCGCTACGTCGACCACGTGCAGATCACCATGGTGGAACCGATGGGCGTCGAGGGCAGGGGCAGCTTCTACGAATCGGCCGGCGTGCTCCGCGACGTCTTCCAGAACCACCTGCTGCAGCTCGTGGCGCTGGTGGCCATGGAGCCCCCTGCCCGCTACGACGCCAACAGCGTGCGCGACGAGAAGGTGAAGGTCTTCAACGCCCTCGCCTGCGTGCGGCCGGAGAAGGCCGTGCTCGGGCAGTACGTATCGGGCAACGGCATGAACGGATACCGCGAGGAGGCGGGCGTCGACGCGCGCTCCAAGCAGGCGACGTTCGCGGCGATCGAGCTGGAGCTGCGCAACTGGCGGTGGTCGGGCGTGCCCTTCTACATCCGCTCCGGCAAGCGCCTGGAGACGAAGGCCACCGAGATCGTGCTGCACTTCAAGACGCCGCCGCACGTTCCCTTCGACCTGCCGACGGCGCTGAAGGCCGATCGCCTGGTCATGCGCCTGGTGCCCGACGAGGGCATCGTGCTGCGCTTCAACGGCAAGCGCCCGGGGCAGGGGATCGAGCTCGAGCGCATCAGCCTCGACTTCCTGTACGGCCGCAGCTTCCACAGCCCCAACCCGGATGCGTACGAGACGCTCCTGCTGGACGTGATGCTGGGCGACGCCACGCTGTTCATGCGCGCCGACGAGGTCGAGGCGCAGTGGCGCGTGCTCGCTCCGCTGCTGGAGCGGGTGGACACGCAGGAGCCGACTCCGCAGTTCTACGAGGCCGGGAGCATGGGGCCGGACGCTGCCTACGCCCTGCTCGAAGGCGAAGGACGCTACTGGCACCGGCCCGCGGAGGACTGACCCTGCCGCAGGCGTACGCGGGCCTGAATATGGTTCCGCATATGCGCCATACAGGATCGCATACATTTTCACAAATTGCGTCCTGGACGCTCGGCGTGCTATGTTCGGGCGTGACCTCGATCAGCATACTCGGCATCACGATGGACCTCGGCGCGGGCCGGCGCGGCGTCGACATGGGCCCGAGCGCCCTGCGCCTGGCACGCCTCGCCCCCACGCTCGGCGAGCTCGGGCACCGCGTCACCGATCTCGGCAACATCGACGCACCCGTGCCCGAGACCGTGCCCAACCCCAACGGCCTGCACTACCCCGACGCCATCGCCGCCACCTGCCGCGCCACCTACGAGCGCCTGCTGAACGTCGACGGCGACGACTTCGTGATCGGCCTGGGCGGCGACCACTCGATCAGCATGGGAACCGTTCCGGGTGTGATGGCCGGCCGCCGTACGGGCGTGGTCTGGATCGACGCCCACGCCGACCTCAACACCCCTGACACCAGCCCCAGCGGAAACGTCCACGGCATGCCGCTGGCCCACATGCTCGGGCTCGGGGATCCGCGGCTCACGGGCATCTGGGGCGGCGGCGCCGCCCTGCATCCCGAGGACATCGTGCTGGTGGGCCTGAGGAGCATCGATCCTGCGGAACGCCAGCTCATCGGCGAGCTTGGCGTGGCCACGTTCACCATGAAGGACATCGACGCCCGCGGCATGGCGCGCGTGGCGGCCGAGGCCGTCGAGCGCCTGGCGCATGTCGCGCGCCTGCACGTGTCGTTCGATGCCGACGCTCTCGACCCCGACCTGGCACCGGGCGTCGGCACGCCGGTTCCGGGCGGGCTGAGCTACCGCGAGGCGCACCTTCTCATGGAGCTCCTCAGTGACTCCGGACGCACGACCAGCCTCGACCTGGTCGAGGTCAACCCGATCCTGGACGTGAAGAACCGCAGCGCCGCCATCATGGTCGGGATGGCCGCCAGCCTCCTCGGCAAGAAGATCCTGTGAGGGCGCGTCGCGCGCGCCGGCGTTGTCGGCGGGCGCGCCAGCGCCGTCGTCGGGCGAGCGCCTAGACGGCGGCGCCGGCCGCCATCGCCTGGCGGATGCGCGGCATGAAGCGGTTCAACGCCTCGTCACCGGCCCGGATGGCGATCTCGGCGCGGTGGAAGTTGAGCCAGTGGATGGGCGGCCTGGTCTGCACGTGCAGGCTCGTCTCGTCGTCGAAGTCGCTGAGCCAGCCGTCCGCCGCGAAGGCCAGTGCGCGCCCCAGGCGAGCGGCCACGCCCCGGCCCGTGCCGCGCCCCAACGACTCGTGTAGGCGCCGGCCCATATCGGTCGTGAGGAAGCGTCTCGCCGCCCGGATGGTCCGCGAGTCGCCGGCCTCCATGCCGGCGCCGATGCCGATGGCCACGTCGACGTCGAACCCATGCAGGGTGTCCAGCGGAACCGGCGAGCCGATGCCGCCGTCCATGAGCCGGCGGTCGTCGATCGCCACGGGCGCGAACACCCCGGGGATCGAAGCGCTCGCCCTCAACGCCGGCGCCAGCGGACCCCGGGAGAGCAGCACCCGCTCGCCGGTGTCGGCGTCCGTCGCCACCACCACCAGCTCCCGATCGAGGTCCTCGAACGAGCGACCCTCCACCATGGCGTCGAAGTAGGCCTGAAGACGGTGACCGTCGAACAGCGCGCCCTTGTGAAGGCCGAAGTCGGCGATATGCGGAAACACGTCGCGGCGCCGCATCGCCGCCGCCTCGGCACGCAGCTCCTGAGGGCTCCGACCCGACGCGTAGAGTGCGCCGATGAGCGCGCCGAAGCTGGTGCCGACGATGATGTCGGGAGCGAAGCCGTTGCGCTCGAGACTGGCGAGCGCGCCGATGTGCGCGTAGCCGCGCGCGCTGCCGCCACCGAGCGCCACACCGATGTGGCGGCGGTGCACGGAGACAGATTGATTCTCGGAAACGTCCATCGCTTCTAAGTGTACGAGAGCGGTCATGAGGACTTTGTCACTCGGCCGTTTGCCGGCGCCCGTGCCATGCTGGGCGACATGCGAGGCGACCCGAGCGCGGACGTGAGCGTGGTGATCGTCCACCACCGCGTGCCCGAGGTGATGGCTCAGACGCTCGACCGCCTTCGACGTCACGCTCCCCGCGCCGAGATCGTGCTGGTGGACACCGCTCCCGACGAGACCGTGCTGGCGCGCGCCAGCGCCGCGTTGCCGCACGTCACCATCGTGCGCGCGCCCAATCACTCCTACGCCTATGCCGTCGATCTCGGCCTCAAGCGCGCCCGGCGGCGCCTCGCGATGCTCATGAACGCCGACGTGTACCTCCAGGCCGGCGTGGTGGAGCGCCTGGTCGCCACCCTGGAGGCGCACCCGCGCGTCGCGGCGGCGGCGCCGCTGGCCCGTACCGTCGCCGGGCGCCGCGAGGATCACGGCCCGCTCTACCACCTCCACTACCTGCGGCTCGCCCTCAGGCCGGGTGGCAGCGTGCGCGTGCCGTGGCTCCCCGGCTCGCTGATGCTGGTGCGGCGAGCCGCCCTGGCCCAGGTCGGCGGCCTCGACGCCAGCCTCCGCTTCTACAACGAGGACGTCGACCTGTGCCTGCGGCTGCGGGCCGCGGGCCATGACTGTCGCCTCGTCGACGTGCCGGTGCTGCACCTCGGAGGCGCCTCCACGCCAACCTCCCCGGACTTCCTGGTGGAGGGCGTGCGCGGCGCCTATCAGCTGTCGCGGCGCTACCTGCCGGTACCGCTGCGGCGGGCGCACCGCATCATCCTGATCGCCTGGGGGACCGCCGCCGCGCGGCTCTCGGCCACGCCCGAGCGCCGCGCGGGCTACCGGCGAATCGCCGCCATGGCGCTCGACGGCAGCTTCGACGACCCCCCCTTCGGCGCCACCCTGGAGGAACGTCAGCCGTGCGCCCAGGCCGTCCCTGACGACCATCGGGGGCCGAGCCGGCTGTGCTAGATTGGGCCATGCACGCGCTGGCACCCCTTCTGGATGCCGTCCAGAAGGACCCCGTCTTCGCCTACTGCCTGCTGGCCGCGACGTTGCTCGCCGTCGTCTCCGTGGTGACGGGGCTCCTCTATCTGGACATCGCCGTGCTCTTCCGCCCACGCTCGCTCCTGCGCGTGGTGATCGCCATCGTCGCCGCCTTCGCGCTGTGGCTGCTCGGGGCGTTGCTGCAAGGGCAACTGGGCGTCGGGCCCGCCACCACCCTGGTGGCAGGCCTGTCGCGCTTCCCGCTGTACCTGGTGGCGCTCGCCTACGGCCCGCTGGTGGGCCTGGTCACCGGGGCGCTCTTCGCCGGCCTGCAGGCCGCCGGCGGGCTGCTCGGCTGGAACGAGGCCATGCTCGCTCTGGAGCTCGCCGTGCTCGGCTGGCTGGCGATCTTCCCATCGCCTCGCAGCAGCCGCTGGGCGGGACCCTTCAACGCCGTGCTGGCGTACGTACTCGCCTGGGGCACCGGCGGGCTCGCCCTGCTCGATTCCGCGACCGGCGCCGTCACGCCGGCCTCGCTCTGGGCGCAGCAACAGCATGCCGTGCCGGGCGTGGCCGTCAGCGCAGCGCTGCTCGTCGTGGCGTCGCCCGCCGTCTACGCCCGGCTGTTCCCCGGCAGTCGCATCGCTCCCCCGCCTGCGGCCGGCCACGTCGCCACGGCGACGGCCGACGGCGAGCGCAGCGTACGCGACCCGATGAAGCTCACCTACCCCGAGCTCCCGCGCGCGCTCGGGCACGGCCGCCGCCGCCGCGAGCTCGAACCTTTCCCCGAGTTCCCCCGCGACGACGACGACTGAGCGTCAGCGGCCCCGCGTACGGGCCGTGCTGGAAGGCCGGGCGCGGCTGCGCCGGCGACGGCCGGCGCTCAGCCAACGGTTGTGACGGGCGACCTGCTGGCACGTGACAGCGGCACGCTCACGCCGAAGGCGTTGCCGGTCCCGTCGCGCGACGGCCCGCCCCAGGCCTCGCCGCCCCCGCGCTCGGCGATGGCGCGCACGATGTACAGGCCGAGTCCCGTTCCCTTGACCTTGACACCCGCGGCTCGAGTATGCGGCTCGAACAGCTCGGGCACGCGGACCGGGTCCAGCGGGTCGCCCTCGTCGACGACCTCGATGCGTGCCACATCGCCGTCGCGCCATGCCGACAGGCGCACGCGGCCCCCGTCCGGACCGTGCACTGCGGCGTTCTCGAGCAGGTTGATCAACACCTGAAGCAGCTTGTCCTCATCGGCCCAAACCGCCACCGCGGGGAGCGACGTTGCCAGCTTCACGGCGTGGGCATGCAGCGTCGGCTGGACCACCGCCGTGGCGCGCTCCGCCACCTCACTCAGGACCAGGCTGCGCTCGCGCGGCGGGCGCACCTCCACCGTGAGGTCCTCGAGCAGCCGCGTCAAGCGCGCAGACTCCTGCAACGCCCGCTGCACGAACCGCCGCCGAACGGTGTCCGGCGGGTCGTCGTCCAGCGCCTCCAGGCTCGCCCGGATGGCGGTCACGGGGGTGCGCAACTCGTGCGACAGCACCGCAAGCAGCTCGCGCGCGCTCTCCTGTGCACGCCTGAGCTCGGTGAGATCACGCAGCAGCAGGCCACCGTCGATCGGCGCCGCCAGCAGGTGCCGGCCACGCGTCTCCAGCTCCACCGCCTGCCCGTGCAGGAACGCTTCCTCCAGGCGGTGGTCACGCACGACGCGGATCAGCGGCGCGCCCACCGCGCGCTCGGCGGTCACCTCCAGCAGGCGCGCCGCAGCCACGTTCACGGAGACAACGCAGCCGTCCTCGACGAGCACGACGCCCTCTTCGAGGCTGTCCAGCCAGGATGCCAGCGTGCCCGCGGCGGGGTGGGTCACGGTGCAGGCCCGGGCCCCGGCGTCCGCGACGGGTCCGCCAGGCGGTAGCCGCGGCCCCGCACCGTCTCGATGCACTCGGCTCCCAGCCTGGCCCTGAGCTGGGCCACGTGCT
>CAYOXR010000049.1:0-2212 GCA_964407955.1 uncultured bacterium
CGACAACAGCGGCGACCTCTGGGTCTCCTCCCAGGAGCTGGCCGAGTTCGCCCCCACCGACCTCCAGAGCAGCGGGAGCCCGTCCCCGACCGTCGCGATCACCATCGTCGCCTCCCCCGGAACGCAAGGAGCCTTCCCGGAGATCGCGCTCGATCCGCCACCGGCAACCCCCTGACGCGCTCGCCTCTGTCGTCGGCCGCGCCCCAAGCCCTCCTCGCGCTCGGCGCGTGGGCAGCGCCGGCCCGCTGCGGCCGTCCACCGCCACGACCACGTCGTCGTTCATGACCCGCAGGTCATCGAGCTTCACGTCGACGCGCGGGACGGGCGGACGGCGTTCGATCAGGTCGAACGACCCTCTGGACGACCGCATGGCCGCTCATGACACGCAGTGCGAACGCGGCCTGAAGCGCGAAACGGCGGGAGGCACGTCTGCCCAGGAGCGGAACCGCGTCGCGCTGGAGCTCGAGACGGCGTGCGCCGGGCCTACCAGGCGGGGAACCGCGCCAGGCTAGGGCGCGGCGGACGCGCCCGTCCAGGCGCCGAGGTCGCGATCGATGAGCCCGGCGAGCCGTTCGATGTCGCCGGCGTAGGCAGCCGCCAACCTCGCCGCCGCCTCGGCCGGCATGGGCGGCTTGCGCCGCTCGGCCGGCAGCAGCCGCCGCGCCAGGTCGACGGCCGCCCGGGGCGCCGCTCGGCGCAGCGCCGGCAGGGCGGGGGACAGCGCGGAGCGGGCCAGCGCCCCCAGGCGGTTGGTGGCGACGCCCGAGGCGTTCAAACGCTGCGACGTGTCCACCGGGTGGCCCGGGTCCACGCCCACCAGCTCGAACAGGCCGGCCAGGAAGCCCTGCGGGTCCCGCGCGAAGTCGTCGTAGAGCAGGACGTGGAAGCGGCTCCCGAACGCCGCCTGGAACGCGGCCACGGCGCCTGAGTAGAAGCCGCGCCGCCGGTACCAGAACTGCGGGCCCCAGCCGGCGCGGATGCGCCCGTCCTCCAGGTCGAGCGCCGCCGTGAAGTCACTGACCGTCTCGCGGCCGTCGCGAAGCGAGTGCAGGAACTGCGAGTAGGCGCGCTCCACCGGGTGGCGCAGGACCGCCACGACAATCGGGTCCTCGAGGACCCTCGCCATGACCTGCGCGCTGTGCGGGAAGGTGAGGTAGGCCGTCGAGGCCTCGCCGCGCGCCCGGGCCGCCCGCGCGCGACGCGACGCGAACAGCGCGGCGTAGCGCTCGGCGTCCGAGACCGTGAAGCGGTTGATGGCCGCGGCGTCGCCCGGCCCCGTGAAGGCGGGCTGGCGGCCCTCGAAGGCGAAGAAGCCGGGCTCCTTCACGGCCGGGAAGAACACGTCGGGGTGCTGCCCCATGTACTCGGCGATCGCCGTGGTGCCGGCCTTGGCCGCCCCCACGATGACGAAGCTAGGCAACACCTTCGCTCCCTTCCCCGCCCCGGCCGGTCCCGCCGTCCGCGCCACCATAGCGCCCGGCCCCGGCGCGCTCAAGGCGAGACCGCCAGCCGGCCCTCGCCCCGCCGCCTGAGCCACGACCGGCACGCCAGCAGCGAGGCGGCGTTCGCCGCGGACACGGCGATGGCGTAGCCGAGCGCGAAGCCGATCGGGCCGCGAAAGCTGCCGAGCAGCACCGCGCACACCACGAGCAGGGCCCGGCCCGCCAGGACCACGCGCAGCGCGACCTTCTCCGAACCCACCATCACCAGGAACTGCCCTGGCAGACCGGTCGCCGCGTCCGACAGGTGGGCCACCGCCAGGATCGCCAGCACCGCCGGCGCCGAGCCGAGGCTGGCGAGGCCGGAGAAGGCGTGCAATAGAGGCCGCCCGAAGGCCAGGAAGGCGACCAGGAAGGGCGCGTAGAGGCCCGCGCCCACGACCTGCGAGGCCCTGAGCCGCTGCCGGAGACCCTCCAGGTCGCCGGCGGCTTTGGCCCGCGCGAAGCTCGGCGAGAACACGCTCGCCGTCGCACTCAGCAGCACCGCCGAAAGCCCCACCAGGCGCCTGGACAGGGCGAAGTAGCCGACGTCCGCCGGCGCGATGACCAGCGCCGCCAGCACGATGGGGAGCGAGGTGGACAGCGCCCCGGTCAGGTCCATCGCCCACAGGCGGGCGGGAGGCCGGCGGTCCGCACCCCCGGCGACCCGCGGCTCGCCCGAGCCCATCGACCCCGGACCCGGCCGGCCGGCCGCGACCAGCAGGCTGGCCGCG
>CAYOXR010000050.1:0-12388 GCA_964407955.1 uncultured bacterium
GCCCACGCGGGTGACGCCACGCCCGACGGCATCGACGTCGCCCACGACCGCATATCCCGGCGTGAACGGCATGCGTGGCGGGAAGGGCGTCCGGCCATAGCGCGACTGCACGTCCGGAAGGCACACGGGTGCGGCCAGAACCCGCACGCGGACACGCTTCTCCCGCGGTGCTCGCAACGGGCGGATTTCTGCGTGAAGCGTCTCGGGCCCGCCGCGCCGATCGGCCACGATGACGGTGAGCGTCGTGGCAGGCGCCGTGCTGGACGCGGTGGAGGCCGGAGGGGCCCCCGAGCCAGCGGCCGAACCCGTCATGATTGCCGCTGTTGCGGACTGCGACGTCCGGCGGGCCGGTCCGGGCGCAAGAGCGCACCGAGGACCAGCACCGCGCCGAGGGCGAAGTAGAGCAGCTCGATCCAGCTCCAGGTTGCAGGGCGGAGGATCGCCACTTCGCCGAGGATCCAACCCATGAGGATGGTTCCGGCCGCGGCAACCCGGCCCGCGCGGTAGCTGCGGGCCCGAAGGCATGACGCCAGGGCGAGCGCGGCACTCCCTCCGACGACCACCGTCAGGAGCAGGGCAGGGATGGTGTAGGTGGCGAACGGCGTACCGGTGAGCTTTTCGAGCGGGTAGCGTTCAGCTTCGAGGCCGGTCAGGAGCGCCAGCCCGCCGCCGACGGCGGTGACGGCAACGAACGCGGCGATGACGGCCAGGGCGACCCTCGCGACGCGGGCGGTGCCTCGATCAGCCAGCGACCGTTTCATGTCCACGCCTCTCGGAGCGCGATCGCGTGCCCAGCCGGATGAGCCTCCAGCCCGCGGCGACGAACCAGAACGCGAACACCAGCCACCACCAGAAGTAGCTCACGCCGAGGACGCCGAACAGGGAGAGAGCGAGCAAGGCGGAGAAGGTGGTGGCGATGCCGAGGTACGCCACGCCGCGGTGGAAGACGCCGCGCAGCATGGCAAGCGAGAGAAAGAGAATTCCCACCGCGAACATGCCCTCGTACAGGGGGTTGAAGGCGTTGTTCTGAGCGATGAGCGGCAAGGCGGCGGTGGCGACGGAACCTGCCTCGCTGGCGGTTGCCGCGGCGTACTTGTCGCTGAGGCCGATCAGGCCGAGCAGGACCGGGTAGTAGGCGAGGAAGAGGATCTGGCAGGTGACGCCGATGAGGGCACCGAGAAAGGCCAGGCTCTTGTGGGCGCGTTCGAGCGCCAGGTAGAGCGCGGCGATGGCGATGACGCCGAAGATGCTCGACACGAGCACGGTCGACTGCAGGCTGAAGTACCACAGTCGATGGCTCGCGATGAACGCCAGCGTCTGTTCGCCGGTGATCTGGAGGGCGTGAAAGGGCGTGGTGGTGATGAGCACGAAGGGGACCACGAGCCCGCACAGGATGTAGAGCAGCGCGGAGATTCCGCCGGCGAGGTAGAAGCCGTCCCAGCTCGTGTCGGGTTGCAGGTTGGACGCCTTGTCGGCGGCGACGGTCGTGACATGACCGCGTGCGTGTACAGCCATACTCGGCCCTCCCCAATCTCTCCCAGGTCGGTGGATGACGCACGTCGATGATGAGACCGATGCGAAGGTAGCGGTGATGGGCGGGTCGCGGGTCGGCACAGTGCCCACGCACCTGTCGGAGTTTGGACCACAGTGCGACGTGGCGGCCCGGCTATCGGAACGAGGCCATGGACACTTCTCACGATCGATCGTCGTTAGTGTGAGTCAGAAGCGCCCGGTGAACGCCGCAGTCGCCTGACGGGGTGCCTGGACCCAGGTTTCGCGATCCGAACGTGTCGAAGGAGGGTCCGGGGCCCGCGTCCGAACACCGGTCGACGTGATGCGCACGTCGCGGCACCGCTCCGACGACGTGACCGGAGAGGAAACGGCATGAACAAGGCCATTCGAGTGGCTGTCGGCGTGGCGCTGATGCTGAGCGCAGCAAGCCTTGCAGGCGCAGCCTCCACGCCATCGCCCGACGTGCTGCGCGCCACCTTGCACAACGGGCTGCGCGTGGTCATCGTACGCAACACGCTGGCGCCGGTGGTGACCACGGAGATGAACTACCTGGTCGGCTCCAACGAGGCGCCGAGCGGTTTCCCCGGGATGGCGCACGCCGTCGAGCACATGATGTTCCGCGGCAGTCCGGGGTTGACCAAGAACCAGCTCGCGGCGCTGGCCGCGAACATGGGCGGCAACTTCGACGCCGACACCACCGAGGGCGTGACCCAGTACTACTTCACGGTACCGGCGCAGGACCTCGACGTGGCGCTGCGGATCCACGCCATCCGCATGCGCGGCGTGGACATGTCAGCGGCAGAGTGGGCCAAGGAGCGCGGCGCGATCGAGCAGGAAGTCTCGCGTGACCTATCCGATCCGTTCTACAAGTTCTATACCCAGTTGCGCGCGCGCATGTTTCAGGGCACGCCGTACCAGCACACCCCGCTGGGCACGCGGCCGTCGTTCGACAAGACCACGGCGGCGGCGCTGAAGGCGTTCCACGACGCCTGGTATGCGCCCAACAACGCCATCCTCGTGATCGCCGGCGACATCGACCCGCAAGCCGCGCTCAAAGAGGTGAAGGCGCTGTTCGCCTCGATCCCCAGCAAGCCTGTTCCGCAGCGTCCGGCATTCGACCTGCAACCCGTGCAAGCGCACACCGTGCAGCTGCCGACCGACTACCCGTACGGCTTCGTGCTGCTGTCGTATCGCATGCCGGGGCTGCGCGCCAAGGACTACGCCACGGCGCTGGTCCTCTCGAACGCGCTGGCATCGAAGCGCGCCCAGCTCTACGGCATGGGCTTGAACGGTCAGGCGCTCTACGGCGGCTTCTCCAGCAGCTTCCTGCCGCACTCGGGCTTCGCCTTCGCCGAGGGTCTGTTCGCGCGCGGCATCAAGCCCGACGGCGTGCTCCAGACCATGCAGGGCATCATGCAGCAGGCGCGCACGAAGGGCGTGCCGGCCGACCTCGTCGACGCGGCCAAGGCCAAGGCGATCGCCGACCTGGAGTACCAGAAGAACTCCGTCAGCGGCCTGGCCAATGCCTGGTCGCAGGCGTTGGCGTTCGAGGGCGCGAGCTCGCCCGAAGCCGTGAAGGCGGCGATCACGGCGGTCACGCCGGCGCAGGTCGATGCGCTGGCCAAGCAGGTGCTCGACCCGGCGCACGTCATCACGGCCGTCCTGACGCCCGAGTCGTCGGGCAAGCCGACGTCCAGCACGGGCTTCGGCGGTCCCGAGAAGTTCAACGGCAAGCCCAGCGGTCCGGTCACCCTGCCGGATTGGGCCAAGAGCGATTTCGCCAAGCTCACGGTGCCACCGTCGGCGATCAACCCGAGCGACTTCACCCTGGCCAACGGCCTGCGCCTGATCGTGCAGCCGGAGCAGGTCAGCAACACGGTCGAGGTGTTCGGCCAGATCAAGACCAACCAGGACATGCAGGCGCCCAAGGGCCAGGAGGGCGTCGCCGCCGTGCTGGGCGACCTGTTCGACTTCGGCACCACCAGCCTGGACCGCCAGCAGTTCCAGGCCGCACTCGATGCCATCCAAGCGCACGAGAGTGCCGGTTCGAGCTTCTCGCTCGCCGTGCCGGCGGCGCATTTCGCCCAGGGCATGAGTCTGCTGGCGGCCAACGAGCTGCATCCGGCGATGCCGGCGCGTGCGTTCACGATCATGCAGCACAACGAGGCGGCGGCCACAGCAGGCGAAGTGCAGACCCCGGGTTTCCTCAACACCATCCACCTGGACCAGGCGCTGCTGCCCGCGCACGACCCGGGCCTGCGGTACGCCACCAAGCAGTCGATCGAGAACCTGACACTCGCCGACGTGAAGAGCTACTACGCGCAGACCTTCCGCCCCGACATGACCACGATCGTGGTGGTGGGCGACGTCACGCCGGCGCAGGCGCGCGCGGTGGTCGACGAAGCGTTCGGCGGCTGGAAGGCCACGGGTCCCAAGCCTGAGGCGAGCTACCCGGCCGTGCCGCTGAACACCAACGCCACGCAGTTCAACACCCCGGACAAGACGGCGGTGCAGGACCAGGTGACCATGGCCGAGCAGATCGCCATGAACAGCCATAGCGTCGACCGCTATGCACTGATTGCCGGCAACATGGTACTGAGCGGTGGCTTCTATGCGGCGCGCCTACCCCGGGACCTGCGCGAGAAGCGCGGCCTGGTCTACAGCGTGGGCAGCCAGGTCAACCTGGACCGCCACCGTGGCGTCTTCGAGGTGTCCTACGGCGCCGACCCGGGCAAGGTGGCCGAAGCGCGGGCGCTGATCCTGCGCGACCTCAAGCAGATGCAGGACACCCCGGTCTCGGACGCCGAGCTCCACCAGGTCAAGGGCATGCTGCTGCGCCAGTTCCCGCTCGGCGAGTCCAGCTTCGGCAGCATCGCCGGACTGCTCCTGGGGTTGTCGTTGGAGGGCAAGCCGCTTAACGCCACCGCCATCGCCTCCCAGCACTACCTTGCATTGACCGCGCCGCAGATCCAGGCGGCGTTCAAGAAGTACGTTCGGCTCAGTGACTTCGTCACGGCGGTGAAGGGGCCGGCGCCGACGCAGTGAAGGATCGGCGCGGCGGCCTCGGCGCTCGGGGTGGTTGGCCCGTGCACCGGGCCCAGGCGCTTAGTCGCGCCAACGTTCACCACGGGGGCGCTGCAGATCGGCGTGGCCCGCGCGGTCGCCGCGCCGCCGCCGGCCGTGCTTCGGCGGCGGCGCGGGACCAACGACGGGCACCGGCTCTCGGCGACAGGCCGCTTGATGCGCGGTTCTGCATACGCCGGCGGGAGCCTTACCCTTAGTGTGGGTCGAGTGCATTGAGATGGTGGAGTCCCAATCTGGGGGAACAGATGATCTGCATGTGAGGCTCCGTGTGCCGCGGCGCGTCGCGCTCGTGTGGGTTACGGGGGCGGTGGCGGCGTACGCCGTCGCGTTCGTGCTGCTCGCGCCGGTGCTCGGGCTGACGGTCATGGCGTTGCTGCTGGCGCCTGCGGTGCTGGCGGGGTGGTTGTTGGGCGCGGTTACCGGCGGCGTGGTGGCGGTGGCGCTCGTGGCGCTGAACGCGGCGTTGGGCCTCACCGTGGACAGCCCGAGCGTAGCAGCAGCAGCGGCGTTTCCCGGGGCGATCCCGGGCGGGCTGGTGGCGCTGGCATTTGCGGTGAGCGCAGGCGCGCTCGGAGAGCGGCAGCTGCTCGCGCTTGCGGCCCGTCAACGGTTGCAGGAGGAGCTCGAGGCGAGCGAGAGCCTGACGGCCGCGCTGGGCGCGACCGAGGAGCGTTTCCGGTTGCTGGCCGAGGAAGCGCTGGTGGGCGTGTATCTGATCCAGGACGGGTTCTTCCAGTACGTGAACCCGTCGTTCGCGCAGGCCTTCGGCTATGAGCCTCAGGAGATCATCGAGCGGATGACCCCGGACGATCTGACGGATCCGGAAGACCGCGCGACGGTGCGCGCCCACATCGAGGCCCGCCTGAGAGGCGATGCAGGCTCGGCGCACTATCGCTTCCTCGGGGTGCGCAAGGACGGCGGCCGGTTCCCCGTCGAGGTGCTGGGGCGCGCGCTGCAGGTGGACGGGCGGCCGGCCATCTTGGGGACGCTGCAGGATCACACCCGGGAGGCGGAGCATGAGGCGGAGCTCCGTCTGCGACTGACGGCGCTGGAGGCTGCGCCGGCGGGCGTGGTGGTGACGGACCCCGACGGCGTGATCGAGTGGGCCAATCCCCACGCCTTGTCGATGACGGGGTACTCGCTGGCCGACCTTCGCGGCACGCATACGCGCGTGTTCGGCTCGGGCCGGCAAAGTCGCGAGTTCTACCAGGCGTTGTGGGCAACGGTGACCGCGGGACTGGTATGGAGCGGGGACCTGGTGAACCGCCGCAAGGACGGAACCGAGTACTACGAGCGCATGAGCATCACGCCAGTGCTGGGCGCAAGCGGGGCGATCGAGCACTTCGTGGCAGTCAAGCAGAACGTCACCGAGCGCCGCCGAGCGGAGCAGAGCATCCGAACGCTGAACGCCACGTTGAAGGCGCAGATCGAGCGCATCACCGCCTTGCGCGCCATCGACAACATCATCACCCGCGGCCTCGACATGCACGCCGCGATCACGGCGTTCGCCGACGTCGCGCAGACCAGCCTGGGTGTCGACGCACTGTGGATGCACCTGCACCACGAAGACTCCGAGCTGCTGGAGTTGCTGGAGGTCCGTGGCTGGCGTGAGCCTCCGAGACCCGGAACCTTGATGCCTGTCGCGAGCACGCTCGTGGGGCAGGCGGTGAGCGAGCAGCGCACGGTCCTATTGCACGACAGCGGTGAGATCGCCGAGCGCCTGCCCGACGAGGAGCCGTTGCGCCGCGAGGGCTTCGAGCTGTTCGGCGCCGTTCCGATGATGGCGCGCGGCAAGCTGCGCGGCGGGCTGGCGTTCGCGCACCGCAGCCCCCGTGACGTGAACGCCACCTGGCTGGGATTCGTGGAGGCGTTGGCCACGCAAGGGGCGATCCTGGTGGACAACGCCGCGCTCCTGAACGATCTCAGGACCAGCAACGAGAGCTTGCGCAACGCCTACGACGCCACCATCGAAGGCTGGTCGCGGGCTCTCGACCTGCGTGACAAGGAGACCGAGGGCCACTCGAGGCGCGTGACCGAGCTCACGCTGCAACTGGCGCGCGCCATGGGCTACTCGGAGGACGCGTTGCTTCACGTCCGCCGGGGCGCGCTGCTGCACGACATCGGCAAGATGGGCGTCCCCGACAGCATCTTGCAGAAGCCCGGAAAGCTCACCGAGGAGGAGTGGCAGGTCATGCGCCGCCACACCACCTTCGCGCGCGACCTGCTCGTGCCCATCGCCTTCCTGGAACGTGCGCTGGAGATCCCGTACTCCCACCACGAGCGCTGGGACGGCAGCGGTTACCCCGAGGGCCTCGAGGGTGAGAGCATCCCGCTGTCGGCGCGCATCTTCGCGATCGCCGATGTCTATGACGCTCTCACCAGCGACCGACCCTACCGCAAGGCCTGGACCCGCGAGCAGGCCCTTCGGCACATCCGCGACGGCGCCGGAAGTCACTTCGACCCGAGCATCGTGGAGGTCTTCCTCTCCTTGCAGGAGGAGCCCGCAGGCTGACGCACAGGCACGCTCGGGTGCGTCTTCGCGGGTGCGGAACGCGAGCCGCGGCGTGCGCGCGTCTCGCTCTCGACCACCGGGCCGCGACGCGCGCACCGGATGGCACGATCGGTCGCGTGGGACGCGCTCCTCGTGGAGCGGGGAATCGGGGATGCGCCTTCGCCACAAGAGAACGATATCGGCGTCCCCACCGGCACTTCGGAGTCGGTGGGGACGCTCGGCCGCCTTGCCGGCCAAGGGACGGGGGCAGGTTACCAGCGAGAGCCGAAGCCGTGCGGGTGCCCACCGTAGTTCATGCCGGGGCCGTAGCCCATGCCAGGGCCGTAGCCCATGCCGGGGCCGTAGCCCATGCCCGGGCCGTAGCCCGGCCCCGGGCCGTAGCCCATGGTCGGGTTGTTGCCGGCGGCCGGCCCGAAGCCCCGATGCTGCCCGAAGCCGTATCCCGAAAGGGCATTGGCCGCGTCCGGATGCTGCTGTACGAAGGCCTGCACGGCGCTCCGCAGGCTGGCGACGTTACCTGCCAGCGTGGCGCGCGCGGCTGCCACCTTCTGCCGAGCCTGGGCGCTGGCCGTTGCCACATCCGCGCCGCCGTTGAGGGCGTCGTTGTACGCCTGGAGGGCCTGGACACGTAGGGCGTAGGCCTCCTGCTGGACCGCCTGCATCTTGTCGAGCAGGCTGGACGCGGCGTCGCGGTCGGCGGCGGGGAGGCGGTTTAGCAGGGTCAGGCGGGCCGCCTGCTGCTGCAGGGCCGCGAGCTGATCGGTCGACGGCGTCGTGGACGTGGACGTGGACTGCGCCAACGCCAGTCCGGCAATCGCGATCCCGGCCGCCAGGATCAGGCCCATCACGAACCGGGTCGCTTGCTTGCTGTGCTTCACGAGCATGGTGGCGCTCCTTCCGTGGCCCGTCGAGGCATCATCGACTCCCGCGGACCTCTACGTCAGCATCGGACGCGTTGCTGCACGGCCGGGGGACGAATCGTGCAGGCTGTGCGCAGCCGGTCGGCGTGGCTTCTGCGGCCGGGTCGCTGAAGGGGCCGCTCCGTCTGCACGGTGCCTGCACGAAGGCGGCGCGCAACCTGCTGGGGTGGTGGCTACCATGGGCGTATGGCCGATGCTTCGCCTGGCGGTGGCCTGGTCCTGGTGGTGGAGGACGAGCCGCAGATCGCAGAGACGTTGGAGGCCTACCTGAGGGCTTCGGGGTTCCGCACGGAGCGAGCTGCCGACGGTGTCCGTGCGCTGGAGCTGGTGCGGAGCACCGATCCCGATCTGGTGCTGCTGGACCTGATGCTTCCCAGGCTCGACGGATTCGAGGTCCTCAAGGCGGTGCGCCGCGACTCTCGGACGCCGGTCATCCTCGTCACGGCGCGCTCCGAGGAGGTCGATCGGCTCGTCGGCCTGGAGCTCGGGGCCGACGACTACGTGGTGAAGCCGTTCAGCTTCCGTGAGGTGGTCGCTCGCGTGAAGGCCGTGTTGCGCCGCAGCCGCGGCGACGAAGCCCCGACGACCGTTCGACACGTCGGTGGTCTGGTGGTCGAGGAGGAGAAGGTGCGCGCCAGCTATGCCGGCAAGCAGCTTCCTCTCACGGCGACGGAGTTTCGGCTGTTGGCGTGTCTGGCGGGCGCGCCGGGCCGCGTGTTCAGCCGGGCGGAGCTGCTCGAGCGCGGCATGCCCGACAGCGAGGCGTTGGAGCGCACGGTGGACTCGCACATGCGCAATCTCCGGCGCAAGCTCGTCGAGGCCGGTGCCGGGGAGGTGTTGGAGACGGTGCGGAGTATCGGCTATCGGTTGTCGGAGCCGTCATGAGGGGGATCGGTGCGCGCATCGCCGGGATCGTCATCGCGGTGACGCTCGTGACGGTGCTGCTCGGCGTGGCGCTCCAGCTGGGCGCGTGGCTGCGCGAGTGGAGCCAGCTTCCGGCTCCGTACCGACCCCAGGCAGTGCTGATGTGGCCGTTCGGAGCCGAACACGGACCGCGCCCCGGCGTGCGCGGCGGCATGATGATGCAGCCGCCTGCCGGGGTCGGCGGCCAGCCGACGGTGCCCGAGGTGCGGGCCCTCCTCACGGAGATTGCGGCTCGAAGGCTGGGCACGTTGCTGGTGACGATCGTCTTGTCGCTCGCCGTCGGCGGCGTGCTCGCCTGGTGGCTTGCGCGACGACTCGGCAGGCCCATCGCCGCGGTGTCGTCGGCCGCGCAGCGGGTGGCGCGCGGGGACCTGTCGGCCCGGGTCGCCCTGCCGGGATGGCTCGAGCGCTCACACGACGAGACGGCCGAGCTGGCCCGCGACTTCAACACCATGGCGGCGCACCTGGAAGGCTACGAGCGGGAGCGTCGGGCGTTGATCGCGGACGTCGCGCATGAGCTGCGGACCCCGCTCACCATCCTTCGAGGTCGGCTGGAGGCGATGGAGGACGGCATCGCGCCGCTGACGGTGGACGAGGTGCGCAATCTGCACGATCAGACGCTGCTGCTCGGGAGGCTCGTGGAGGACTTGCGCATTCTCTCGCTGGTGGACTCCGGCCGCCTCGAGGTGACGCCGCGCGACGTGGACGTGGCCGAGCTGCTGCGCCGGACCGTCCAGGGGTTCGAGCCGCACGCTGCGGCACTCGGCGTGACGGTTGGCGTCGAGACCCCCGCCACGCTGACGGCAGGGACCGATCCCGAGCGCCTCGTGCAAGTCGTGACGAACCTGGTCGACAACGCGCTGCGCGTCACGCCGCCGGGGGGCCGCGTCATGGTGCGCCTCGAGCGGCAGGACGGCGGCTTTCGTATCGAGGTGGCGGACCCGGGTCCCGGCCTTGCGCCTGGCAGCGAGGGGCGCGTGTTCGAGCGCTTCTACCGAGCCGATGCCAGCCGCTCGCGTTCCAGTGGGGGCAGCGGGCTCGGGCTGTCCATCGTCAAGGCGCTCGTGGAGCTGCACGGGGGCAGCGTCACGGCGACCAACCGGCCCGAGGGCGGAGCGAGCTTCGTGGTCGTGATTCCCGGCCCGGCGGGCGCGGCCTGAAGGTGCGAGGCGTCCGGCCGACGCCGGAAGCCGGGCGGCCGTGGCGCCGGTTCTCTGCTGCCATGCCTGCGGCGCCACGTGCTCTCGCCGGCCCGGTAGCCGTCAGGCGCCGCTGAAGAGCGGTGCCGCCACGACGCGGTTCCTGCCCGAGCGTTTGCCCTCGTACATGGCTCCATCGGCGACTTCGACGAGCTCCTGGGGCGATCTGCCCTCGGCGGAGCTCGCCAACCCGAACGTCATGCTCAGCCCCACCTGTCGACCTTGCCGCGTCGTGGCGAGCTTCTCGATCTCCGCTCGAAGCCGTTCCGCCAGGCTCGAGGCGCCCTCGACGCCGGTCTCGGGAAGGATGATCAGGAACTCCTCCCCGCCCCAACGGCCCACCACGTCGTGGCCCCGCACGTTCGCGCGCAGCGCGCCCGCCACCGCGCGCAGGACCTCGTCCCCGAACGCATGCCCGAAGTGATCGTTGATCCGCTTGAAGCGATCGATGTCGGCCATCACCACGCAGTAGGGTTGCCCCGAGCGTCTCGCACGCGCCGTCTCGCGCTCCAACACCCGCTCCATCGCCCGACGATTCAGAAGGCCCGTGAGGTCGTCCTGAAGCGCCAGGCCCTCCATGCGCCTGAGCGCCTCCGTGAGGTCCTGTTCCGCCCGCGACACAGCCACCGCGCTGAGCACTGCCAGCACGATCACCGCTCCAGACACGACGAGCACGTTGAACACGTGCAGGAGGTGTACGATGCTCGGCGCCCAGCCCGCATAGGCGGTGCCCGCCGGCCACAGCACCTCGAAGGCCACGTACGCGGCCGCCAGCGCGGCGATCCACCCCCAGCGAGCCAGCCACGACCGCTTCGGATACAGCGCCGCGAGCAGCAGCGGGATGATGATGTAGAAGAGGAAGCCGCCGGCCTCGCCTGCGAACATCGTGCCCAACACGGCGGAGGCCACGATGTCGACGCAGGCCACGGCGAATGCGGCCTCCGCGCGCTCGCGCCGCATCAACAAGAAGGCGGCGCTCGGCATCACCACGGCCGCCGCCGTCTCGGTCGCCACGGCGGCTTCGCCCAGCAGCGCGAACACGACCGCGAAGGCCGCGTGCGCCGCGAAGCCGCCGGCGACCACGCGCCACAACGCCCATCGGAACCTGTCCATCGAACGCACGACATCACCCAGCCCGGGCGCTCCCAGAGCGGAGCGCTTCACACCTGCAATCACCGTTTCAACCCTGAACCGGCGACCCCATGCTCCCGGGCGCACCGGCGCGCCGCCATGCAAAACCGTACTTGCCGGTGGCCACCGCACCGCGCTTCGTCCGGACGGGCGACGACGCGCACAGGCGGGCTCGCCGCAGCCTGCGCGGGCCGTTGCCCGGCGCGAAGACGGCGGCCGTTGCCGCTGGCCGGGGCCGGGCAGCTAGGTTGTCGCGGCGAGGGCTGTGGCGAGCTCCGCATCGCTGGGTATGCGCGCATCGCCGAGGGCGTCGACGAGGAGTCGGCTCATGCGGCCGAGGCCGTCCCTCACCGCCCGCCAGGTCGCGAGGTCGTGTCCGCTGGGGTCCGGCACGCTGACGTGGCGCCGTACGGTGCGGGCCGGATAGGCCGGGCAGGCCTCGTTGGCGTCGTCACAGACGGTGAGGACCAGGTCGAAGGCCCATGGGTCGGGCAGCTCGAAGAGGGCCTTGCTGGCGTGGTCGGAGAGGTCGATGCCCACCTCGGCCATGACGGCGATGGCGTCGGGCTTGACGCGCGTCTTCTCGGTGCCGGCGGACCACACCTCAAGGTCGAGGGCCGCCAGGCGAGCCTGGTCGCGGAGCCAGCCTTCCATCATCTGGCTGCGTGCACTGTTGTGGGTGCACAGCACCAGCATTCGCATCAGTCGGTCCTACTTCCCGTGCGGTTGGTGTGTTCGAAGCGGGGCTGCGCCCGGTCCGCGGCGCCCTCGCTGTGGCCCGGAAGCACGCTCTCTTGCGGGTACCAGCGACGACGTAAACGGCGAGCGACGTTCACGAGCGCGATCATGACCGGGACCTCGACCAGCGGACCGATGACGGCGGTGAAGGCGACGGCGGAGCCGATGCCGAAGACGGCGATGGCGACGGCGATGGCGAGCTCGAAGTTGTTGCTGGCGGCGGTGAAGGCGAGCGTCGTCGTGACGGCGCCGCTCGCCCCGAAGCGGCGGCCCATCCAGAAGCTGAGCAGGAACATGATCAGGAAGTAGAGGACCAGCGGGAGGGCGATGCGCAGCACATCCAGCGGGATGCCGAGGATGAGGCCGCC
>CAYOXR010000051.1:0-7065 GCA_964407955.1 uncultured bacterium
GCGCCGTCGGGGCGAGCGCCAGCGCGGCAGCCAGCAGCAGCGTCCAGGCGAGGTCTGGCAGGGCGCGCCTCACGGCCGCCTCCGTCCTGGCCGGGCCGGCGTCACGGCGTCCTCCAGGCGCGCACGATCAGCACCACGAAGATGATGGCGAAGAACACCGCGTTGCTCAGCGAGTCGCCGTTGGGCACCAGGGTGGCGACCAGCGACTCGGAGACGGCGACCGCCAGCGACGCCCACAGGATCCCGCGGATGTTGCCCAGCCCGGCGAGCACCACGATGGCGAAGGCCTTCAGGGTGAAGGCGAAACCGACGGTCGGCGTGGGGCTCTGGATCACCGCGATCATCACGCCGCCGATGCCGGCCAGCAGGGCCGAGAGGGCGAACGCGACCAGGTAGATGCGGTCGACCTCCAGCCCGACCAGGCTTGCGCCGACGCGGTTCTGGGCGACCGCGCGCATGGCGCGGCCCAGGGGCGAGCGCGCCAGCAGCGCGTAGAGTCCCAGCACCAGCGCCAGCGAGATGACGAAGCTGCCCAGCGGCACCAGGCCGATGCTGACGCCGCCCAGCTGGAAGCCTACGGAGCGGTAGGGCACGCCGCCGATGAAGCGGGGATCGCCGCCCCAGATCAGCAGGGCCAGGTTCTGGAGCACGATGGAGAGCCCGAAGGTGAGGAGCATCTGGTTGAGCTCCGGGGCCCGCAGGACATAACGGATGCTCGAAAGATAGATCACCGCCCCGATGATGAAGAGGGCGGGCGCCACGAACACGAGCGACAGCAGCGGGTCGAAGCCGAAGCTGACGAAGAGCTGGTAGGTGAGGAAGGCGCCCACCATGAAGAACTCGCCGTGCGCGAAGTTGATCACGCCGATGACGCCGATGGCGAGCGCCAGGCCCACCGACACCAGGGCGTAGAGGCCCGCGGCCAGCACGCCCGACACCAAACCCTGGGCGAGAAGCGTCAGCTCCACGCGCGGGGCCTCGCGACTGGCGGGAGGAGGAGGGACGGGAGAGGCGGCATGATCAGCGTAGGGCTCTCAAAACGGTGGCTCGGGCTGGGCTTGACGCGCGCCGGCGTGAAGCGTGCGGCCAAGGGCGCATCGCTGCGGTGCGCGGGGTCGCGGCCCGGGCGGCGGGCTGGCGGCGCCACCGCCCGGATCTCCGCGCCTTGCTCAGAGCGCCCGCTCCTCGGGCGCCACGCTCACGTCAGTGCGCCTGACAGCTCTGCAGCGGCGCCGTGGCCTTGGAGGTCGGCCACACGATCTGGCGCTCGCCGTTCTGGTACTGGAACACCAGCCACATGTCGGCGCCGAAGCCCTGGTGGTGGCTGATCCTGGAGTCGTGGAACTTCCAGGGGCCCATCGGCGACTTGAACGTCAGGCTCTGCATCGCGTTGATGACCGCCTGCTGGTCGGTGGTGCCGGCCTTGTTGATGCTGTCGGCGTACGACCACAGCTGGGCGTAGGCGAGGGCCGACATGTAGTTGTCGGGCGCCTTGTTGAACATCGCCTCGAAGCTCTTGGTGAAGGCCATCGCCTCGGGTGTGGGCAGGTTGGGCATGAAGCCGATCATGCCGGTGACGCACTGCGCCTCGGAGGAGGTGGCGAAGTCGCTGGGCCATCCCGGAGGGGCTCCGAAGATCTGCTGCGGGGTGTAGTTCAGCTCGCGGATCTGGCTGGTCATGGGCACCACGTCGGAGTCGTAGCCGATCCAGTACAGCATGTCGGCGTTCGTCGCCTTGGCCTTGCTGATGGCGGCGCGGAAGTTGCCGGTGCCGCCGAAGAGGGTCGACTTGAAGGCCTCGTTGATGGTGACCTTGAGGCCGGCGTCCTCGAGCAGCTTCTGCGCCTGCTCCGCTCCCGGGCCGCCGAAGGCGGAGTCCTCGTGCAGCAGCGCGACGGTCTTCACGCCGCTGTCCTTGATGAAGTTGGTGGCAGCCTCGACGTTCTGGTAGTCCCACGGGTGGATGTGGAAGAACCACGGCTCGTTGCCGAGGATCTCCTCGATGCCCTGGAAGTTGTCGATGCCCACGCCGGACACCGCCCCGCCGATCCAGCTGACGATCGGCTGGAAGGTCTTGAACGATTGGGCCAACGCCAGCGTCACGCCGGAGCTGTAGCCCCCGCCGATGAACTGCACGTTGTCCTCGGTCATCAGCTTCTCGAAGGCGGCCACGGCGACCTTGTTGTTGGCCTGGGTGTCGGCGTATATGACCTTGAGGGGCTGACCGAGGACGCCGCCCTGGGCGTTGATCTCCTTGAGGGCGAGCTCGAAGCCCTCCTTCTGGGCCTGGCCGGTGCCGGCGGCGCCGCCGGTGAGCGGCGAGAGGATGCCGATGGTCACGGGCTGGGCGAGCGCCAGCGACGCGAGTGCGGCGGCGAGGACGAAGGTGATGCGTCTCATGCTGTCTCCTCACGGGGTGGGGCGGCCGCGGCTGCGGCCGCAGGGCGAAGGGTCGAGAGGCGGGCAGTCGGTTCTCGTGCGAGGGGGTCATCAAGTCATGGCGGTTCCCCCACGAACTCGGCGAGGAGCGCCCCGAAGCGCCGTGGTGCCTCGATCTGCGGTGAGTGTCCGACGTCGTCCCAGCTGACGAGGCGGGTCCGGTCCGCGCCGTAGGCGGCGACCGTGGCCTCGGCCAGGGCGGGCGTGATGAGGTAGTCCTTGCCCCCGCGCAACACCAGGAGCGGGCCTCGGTAGGCGCGCACCAGCGTCGTCATGTCCATGGTCTCCAGCGCGTTGACGGTGGGCATCATGGACGCCGTGGGGATCTTGCAGGCCTCGTCCAGCAGCTCCTCGAAGTAGGGCGGGCGGCGCGTGGGCATGATGCCCGGCAGCGCCTGGGCGATCATCGCCCGGCGCGCCGCGGCCGACGGCTCGGCGGCGAGGACCTCGAAACCGCGGATGCTCGCTTCGGGGCCGTGGTAATCGGCGGGTGGCGGCGAGTCGACGAGCATGAGCCGCGCCACGCCCTGCGGCCACACGCCGGCGCAGGCCTGCGCCACGGCCCCGCCCAAGCTGTGGCCGACGAGCGTCACCGGCGGCAGCTCGAGCGCCCGCAGGAAGCTCGCCAGGGCTTCGCCGTAGGCGCGGATGCTCAGCGGTTCCGGCAGCGGCCCCGACGCACCGAAGTTGGGCAGGTCCATGGCGATGAGCTCGGTGTCGGCAGGCGGGCCCGCGAGCAGCTCCTGCCAGTAGCGGTGGCTGGCGAGGTTGCCGTGCACCAGCGCAACAGGGCTGCCGCGGCCGGCGCGCACGTAGGCGAACGTCGTGCCGGCCACGTCGAGCGTGCGAACGGGCGTGAGCGCGCTCACGGCTCCGCTCCCGTGTCCGCATCGGCGTGGCCTTCCTGGCGCTCGTCGGCGCGCGCGAAGAAGGCGAGCAGCTCCCTTGCCACCGCGGCAGGCCGCTCGATGGGAGCGGCGTGGCCGGCGCGCGGCACCATTACCAGGCTGCCTCGGCCGGCGGCGCGCAGGAGCTCCAGGCTGTAACGCGGAGGGCTCAGGACGTCCTCCTCGCCGACCAGCGTCAGCAGCGGGCCGCGGTAGCTGCGCAGGGCGCTGACACACTCGCGCTCCTCGTCGCCGTAGGCGAGCGCGCCTTCCACCAGGGCCAGCACCGGACGGGGATCGGCGGCCGCCGCCTCGGCGCGCAGGCTCAGCAGCCACGCCTCGTTGTCCTGCAGGAAGCTGTGGCCCCACACCCAGGGGGTGGCGATGTCGAAGCGCCCGCCGGTCCCGCCGAGCGCCAGCGCAGCCCGCCAGGAGCGCAACACCGCCCGCATGAGGGCATCGACGCGGCCGAAGCCGTCGAGGATGGCCAGGCTGCGCAGCAGCTCGGGCCGCCGGCCGGCGAGCTCGAGTGCGGCAAGGGCGCCGTTCGAGAGCCCCACCAGGTGCACCGGCCCCAGGGACAGGGCACCGAGCAGGCTTTCCAAATCGTCCGTGTGCTGCGCGACGGTGTAGAGGCCCTCCGGCTTGGCGGACTCGCCCTGGCCGCGGCTGTCGAAGCGGACCACGCGGTGCGCCGGCGCCAGCTCGGCCTCGAGGCCCTCCCAGGTGCCCGTGTTCATGAAGATGCCGTTGATGAGCACGACCGGCTCGGCGCCCTCGGCGCCGCTCTGCACCACGCGCAGGTGCAAGCCGCCTCCGACGGCCACATCGGCGACAACGGGCTCCGCGCTAGCCATCCGCCTCGCCCGCCTCTTCGCCCTCGTGCGCGGCCCGCTCCTTCTCGAAAGCGCGTCGCAGCTCGCTCTTGAGGATCTTGCCGGCACCGCTCTTGGGCAGGCGGTCCAGCAGCCGCACGTGCTTGGGCACCTTGTAGCGGGCGAGCCGCTCCCGCAGGAAGCCGCGCACTCCCTCGGCGTCGATCGCCGCGCCCTCCCGCGGCACCACCGTTGCCAGTCCCACTTCGCCCCAGCGCGCGTCATGGACCCCCAGAACGGCACACTCCGACACCGCCGGGTGGTCGTACAACGCGTTCTCGATCTCGATGGGGAATACGTTCTCGCCGCCGGAGATGAACATCTCCTTGCGGCGGCCGGCGATGGTCACGAACCCCTCGGCATCCATGGTGGCGAGGTCGCCGGTCCACAGCCAGCCGTCCTTGAGCACCTCGGCGGTCTCGGCCTCGCGCTCGAAGTAGCCGGCGAAGAGGTGAGGGCCGGCCAGCGTGAGCTCGCCCACCTCGCCCGGCGCACAGCGGGTGCCGTCCTCGCGGCGCACCACCGCGCGCGCGTGCAGGATGGGTTTCCCAACCGAGTCCGGGTGGGCCTCGGCCTCGTCCAAGGACATGGCGAAGCAGTTGACGCCCGCCTCGGTGAGGCCGTAGCCCTGCTTGAAGCGCACGTTGCGCTCTCGGAAGGCGCGCTGGACCGGTTCGGGACAGGGTGCGCCGCCCGAGATGGCCCACCGCACGCCGCTCAGGTCGGTGCTCCGGAAGGCGGCGTCGTCGGCGAGCATCTTGTACATCGTCGGGACGAGGAAGAGGATGGTGGCGCCCGCCTCGCGCACCAGCCGCAGGTAGTCGTCGGGCTCGAAGGCGCGCTCGAGCGCGATGCGCGCGCCCAGGTGGTAGAGCGGCACCGTGAAGGCGTTGAGGGCGGCGTGGAAGCAAGGAGTGGCCTGCACCACGCAGTCGTCTTCCCGCAGGCCCCACGACAGGATGGTGTTCACGGCGTTGTAGAAGCCCTGGCGGTAGGGCTGCATGGCACCCTTGGGAAGCCCCGTGGTGCCGCCGGTGAAGAGGATCATCTGGATGTCCTCGGGCTCGAGCGGGGGCGGCGAGGGCGGCGCCGGCGCGTCGGCCAGGGCGGCCTCGTAGCCTTCCAGCGGGAGCGTGGGCACGCCGGTGGCCTCGGCGGCCGCCAGGTTCTCGGCATCGGCCAGCATCACGGCCGGACGCACGTACGCCGCGATCGCCCTGGTCTCGACGAGCGACAGGCGGTGGTTGAAGGGCGTGTAGATGATCCCCAGCTTCGCCGTCGCCATCAGCAGGTCTAGGTGCGCCAGGTGGTTGAGGGCGAGGATTCCGACGCGCGCTCCCTTTCCCAGTCCGCGGGCGGCCAGGATGCCGGCGAGCTGCTCGGCGCGGCGGTTCATGGCGGCGTACGTCACCCACCGGCCCCGCCAGAAGACGGCGGGACGGCCGGGGGTGAGCTCGGCGCGGCGGCGGGCGATGTCGAGGATCATGCCGCGTCCCTCCCCCCGCGCGAGCCGTTGGGACGCACGCCGCGAAGGCCGTCCCCGGCGAAGGCGCGACCCGCCCCGACCTCGCCCCAGCGCAGACAGATGGCGTTCCACACGTAACCGACGCCGGCCGCGACCAGCACCACGAGGTCTCCGGCCGCGAGCATGCCCCGCTCTTCGGCGAGGCGCAGGCTGAGCAGCTGGTCGATCTGCCCCAGGTGTCCGACGTGCTCGAGGTAGATGGAGCGCTCCGCGGGCACGCCCAGCCGCCCCAGCAGGGTCTCGTGGGCGCTGCGCTTGACGTGCAGCATGGCCAGGTAGGCGATGTCGGAGAGCGCGGCCCCCGACCTCTCCACGGCTCGTTCCACCACCGCGACGAAGTTGTCGAGGCTCTTGGGTTCGAGGCGCGCCTTCATGCCTGCCGGGTCGGTCACCTGCAGCCGGTAGTCGGGCAGGCGGTCGGGCGTGATCGGCGCCACCGTGCCGCCGACCGGAACCAGCACGTCGAGCGAGAAGCTGCCGTCGGTGACGATGTGCGACGCCAGGATCTCGTGACCGCGGTCGCGCTGGACCACGGCGGCGCCGGCGCCGGCGGCCAGGTTGTACATGAAGCGCACGTTGCCGTCGGCGAAGTCGATGAGGTCGCTGTTTCGGTAGCCTCCGGCGACCAGCACGGTGTCGACCTCCGGATCGGCCAGGAGCAGGTCCTTGGCCTGCTTCAGGGCGAGCACGCCGGTGCCGCATTTCTGACCCAAATCGTAGGCGTAGGCGCGGTCGGCGCCGACGTCATAGGCGAGCTTGATGCCCGCCGTCCACACCGGGTACTCCTTGTACTCCTCGGTGATCGAGATGACGACGTCGACGTCGCCGGCGTCCACGCCGGCCCGCGCCAGCGCCTCCTGGGCGGCCCACACGCCCATGGCGGCCGGGTGGTCGTCCGCGGCCGGCGCCACCTTCTCCTGGATGCCGAGCTTCTCGCGCACCACCCACTCCGGCAGGCCGCTGGCCGCGGCGATGGCGGCGGCGTCGAGACGGTCGGCGGGGACGTAGGCGGCGAGGCCCGTGACGCCCGCCTGGAGCGTGCGGGCGGATCGTCGAGGCCGGGTCATGTCGGCTCCAGACCGTGGAAGATCATGTCGAGGGCCGTCGCCATCGCCTCCGCGGGCGGATCGCGCCGATCCCAGATGGTGTAGCGCAGCCCCAGGAAGTGGGCGATGCCCATCAGCGCCCATGCCTGCGTCTCCGGATGGCCGCGACGGATCTCGCCGCCCGCCTGGGCACGAGTCAGAGCACGCGCGTACGCGTCTGCCAGCGTCTGGTAGTACTCGCGGTAGATGGTCTCGTCGACGAACTGCGACTCCATCACCACGCGGTAGAGGTC
>CAYOXR010000052.1:0-3655 GCA_964407955.1 uncultured bacterium
AGATCTACGACCGGTTGACGGTCGCGGTGCTCCACAACCCCTTGAAGGACGCCTACCTGTTCGACGTGGAGGAACGTGTCGCCATCGTCAAGGACGTGGTGAGGCACATCAAGGGGGTGGAGGTCGACACCTTCGGCGGCCTGCTCGCCGACTACATGCGCAGCGTCAAGGCCACCGTCATCGTCAAGGGTCTGCGCGCCATCTCCGATTTCGAGGTCGAGCTTCAGATGGCCCACCTGAACCGGCAGCTCAATCCCAGTGTCGAGACGACCTTCATCATGACCGCGACCCGCTGGTCGTACGTGTCGAGCACCCGCGTCAAGGAGATCGCCCGCTACGGTGCCGATGTCTCCAAGCTGGTGCCTGCCGCCACGCAACGCAGGCTGCGCGAGCGCTTCGAGCGGTCCCCGACCGGCTGAGCCCCGCGGCCACGGCGTCACGGCCGACGCCTGCGTCGTCGTGGCCTCCGTATACTCGAGGGCGTGTCCTCGTTCGGGGACGCGAAAGGATGTTGATGGCATTCTTGTTGCGCGGCATGGCGGCGCAAGGCGGCGTCCGCGTGGTGGCGGCCGACACCACCGACCTGGTACGCGAGGCGGTGGAGCGGCACGGCGCCGCGCGCACCGCGGGCGCGGCGCTGGGCCGCACGCTCACCGGCGCGCTGCTCCTCTCGCACGTGCTCTTGAAGAACCCGCAGGACCGCATCACCCTGCGCCTACGCGGCGACGGTCCGCTCGGCGGCGTCATCGCCGACGCCGGACTGGACGGCTCCGTTCGCGGCTACGCCTACAACCCGGCGGTCGAGCTGCCGCCCCGCGATGATGGCAAGCTCGACGTCGGCGGCGCCGTGGGGTCGACCGGCGACATCGAGGTGATCCGCTCGCATGCGCCTTACGGCGACCCGTACGCCAGCAATCTCGAGCTCGCCAGCGGCGAGGTTGCCGAGGACATCGCCACCTTCCTGGCGGTCTCCGAGCAGATCGCCTCGGCCGTGCTGCTGGGGGTCTACTTCGGCCCCGAGGGGCGCGTGGAGCGTGCCGGGGGCGTGTTGCTGCAAGCCCTTCCCGGCGTCGAGGACGCCGCGCTCGACCTGTTGGAGGCCAACGTCAAGGCCTTCGGCCCGCTCACGAGCGCCATGCAGCGTGCACCGCTGCGGCAGCTGGTCGGCGAGGAGCTGTGCTGGGGTATGGGCTTCGAGTTGCTGACCGATCCCGGCCTGCCGCTCTGCTTCGCCTGCCGCTGCAGCGACGCCAAGGCGCTCGACGCCCTGGCCTACTTCAGCCCGGACGAGCGCGAGCACATGATCCAGGAGGACGGCGGTGCCGAGGTCGTATGCCATTGGTGCGGCGAGCGCCGCTGGTTCGGGCCCGAGCGCATCCGCGCGCTCTCCGAGGGTGAGATCCGCTGCCCGGACTGCGGCACGTTGTGGTACCGCGACGGTCAGAGCCAGATGGTCCGCCAGGACGAGCTGTGTGCCTGCGGGCGCACCGTCGAGCTGCCGGAGTGATGTGCCTGGCGCCACCACGGCTGCGCGGGAGGCGGCCGGGGCGATGGGTCGGCTGTTAGGCTGACGGGCATGACCGCGGGCGTGGTGGCGGCGCTGGTCGTGCTCGTTTCGCTGTGGGGTTCGGCGTTCCCCATGATCAAGGTGGGGCTGGGCGGGCTGTCGCCCACGCACCTGACCCTCGCCCGGCACCTGGTCGCCTCGGCGTGTTTCCTGCCGGTTCTGTTGTCGCGCGGATTGCGGCGGCGGCCCGCGCTTCGCGACGTGCCCGCCTTCTTCGTGCTCGGGCTCCTGGGGTTCACCATCTACCAGCTGGCCCTCGTGATCGGCGAGCTGCGCGTTCCCGCCGGCGCCAGCAGCCTGATCATCGCCACCGCACCGGCGATCACCGCGGTGCTGGCCTACCTGCTGCTGGACGAGCGCATGCCGCCGGGGGCGTGGCTCGGGTCGCTGTTGGCGCTGGCGGGGGTGGCGCTGATCGCGCTCGGCGCCAGCGGCACGCTGGCGTTCAACCCCTATGCGCTGTTCGTGCTGCTCTCGGCGGTGTCGACGTCGTTCTTCACGATCTTGCAGCGGCGCATGTTCGAGCGCTACCGGCCGGTGGAGGTGGTCGCCTTCGCCACCTGGGCGGGCACGGTGCCGATGCTGTTGTTCCTGCCGGGCTTCTTCGGCGACGTGGCGACGGCGGGCGCGGCGCCGCTGGCCGCCACGGCCTACATCGGCATGTTCCCCTCGGCGGTGGCCTACTCGCTGTTCGCCTTCGGCCTGTCGCGTGCGCCCGTCACCGTGGTCACCACCTACCTGTACCTGGTGCCGATCTCGAGCCTGTTCTTCTCCTGGCTTGTGCTCGGCGAGATCCCCAGCCTGCTGACCCTCGGGGGCGGGATGGTGGCGATCGCCGGCATCTACCTGGTCAATGTGGCCAAGCAGCGCGCCGTCCGGCGGGCGGCGGCTCGCACCTGAGAGCCACGGCGATGTGCGCGCAGGGGGTCGGGGCCGGCGCTCGCGACGTTCAGAACGGCCAGTAGGCGACCGGGCGGGGCGTCCACAACGGCTCGCCGTAGCGCGTTCCGATGAACGTTCCCCAGTATGCGGCGCGGCCGCGCCGGCGCCGAAAGACGTCCGGCGTGACCGTCTCGGAGGCCGCGCCGCCGGTGAACTGGCTGGCGTAGCAGCGCACCGCCGCTTCCCATACGTCGATGGCGTCGCTGGTGTCGACGATGAAGCTGGGCTCGAAGGGTCCGTTGCCCATGTAGTAGTGCAGCTGCTCCACCCGCCACGGCTCGCCCGACAGCGAGCTGTCCTTCAGCCCGGCGAGGTGCATGGCCGCCGGCGCGATGGCCGCGGCGGCGACGTGGTCGGGATGGCGGTCGTTGCGGTGCGGTGCGGCCACCACGCGGGGGCGCAGCTCCCGGATCTCGTGCGCCAGCTCCAGCCGCCGGTGCTCCCCGTCGAAGATGCGCGAGTCCGGCCAGCCGAGGTTTCGACGCTCGCTCAGGCCCAGCACGCGCGCGGCCGCCCGAGCCTCTTCGGCGCGCCGTTCCGGCGTGCCCTTGGTGGCGGCCTCGCCCCGTGACAGGTCGATGACGGCGGTGCTCAGTCCCTGGCTATGGGCGCGGGCCAGCGTGCCGCCAAGTCCCAGCTCGGCATCGTCCGGGTGCGGCGCGATCACCAGCAGATCGATCATCGGGAGTCCTTCGGTCGCACATGCGCCCGCTCGCCGAGACGGCGCTCGGTGCCGCCGATCAAGCGCCGGATGTTGTCGCGGTGGCGCAGGATGGCCAGCGCGGCCAGGACGACGGCGAGGTACAGGTGCGGCATGGGATAGCTGAGGCCGGCGATGAGGAACAGCGGCGCGGCGAACAGCCCCACCATCGAGCCGAGCGACACGTAGCGGCTCAGCAGGATGGTGAACACCCCGATGACCACGCACAACCCCGTCACCAACGGGTTGATGACCAGGAACACCCCCAGCGTGGTGGCGATGCCCTTCCCCCCTCGCAGCCGCAGCATGATGTTGAAGTTGTTGCCCAGCACGGTGGCGAGCCCGGTGAGGCTCACCGTCCACGCGCCGACCCCGAGCAGCGTCGGGAGCAACACCGCGGCGGCGGCCTTCAACGGATCGACGACCACCACGATGAGCGCCGGCAC
>CAYOXR010000053.1:0-4517 GCA_964407955.1 uncultured bacterium
ACCTCACCACCATGGATCCGGACCCGTTGCGTCAGTTGCAGGCCTGGCTGGGCGATGCCATGGCCGCCGAGCTGTTGGAGCCCAACGCCATGACGCTCGCCACCGCCGATCCGTCGGGGCGCGTCTCCGCGCGCATGGTGCTGCTCAAGGACATCCGGGACGGCGCGCTGGAGTTCTACAGCAACTACGCCAGCCGAAAGGGCCGTGACCTGGCCGTCAACCCGTTGGCGGCCGTCTGCTTCTGGTGGGACGCGCTGGCACGCCAGGTGCGGGTCGAGGGACGGGTCGAGAAGATGCCGCCCGACGACTCGCGCACCTACTTCGACACGCGCCCCTACGGCTCCCAGATCGCAGCGTGGGCGTCGCACCAGACCCGACGGCTGCGCAGCCGGGCCGAGCTCGAGGAGCGCTACGAGGCGATGCGGGCGCGCTTCTCCGAAGGCGGCGTGCCGCTGCCGCCGACCTGGGGTGGCTACCGGCTGGTACCCACCGCGGTCGAGTTCTGGCAAGGACGCCAGAACCGTCTCCACGACCGGGTGCTGTACCGGGCCGGTGGAGACGGTTGGGGAACCGAGCGCCTCTACCCTTGAGCTTCGCGGCGCCGCCCGCTGCGGCGCGGCGTCATCACGTCGTCAGTTCGCGCCGGTCGGCGCGCCCCCACCGGCGGGCGGGGTCGTCGTGCCGCCGTTGGCGGGCGGGGTGCCGGTCGCGCCGCCGCCGTTGGCCGGCGGCGCGGCCGGGGCGGGCGGACTCGGCAAGAGGTCGGGGAAGGTCTTGATGCCGGACGCCTTCACCATGGCCTGGACCTTCTGGTCGGTCTGGGCCTGTCGATAGGCCTTCTCGACGGCGCTCTTGGCCTCGCTGAAGGTCTTGGTGCTCGCCTTGCTGTGCTTGCTCACGAGGATCACGTGGTAGCCGTACTGGGTCTTGACCGGTCCGACCACCTTGCCCACCGGGGCGTTGAAGGCGGCGTCCTCGAAGGCCTTGACCATCTGGCCGCGGCCGAAACATCCCAGGTCGCCGCCCTGCGGCGCGCTGGGGCCTACGCTCTTTGCCTTGGCCTCGGTGGCGAAGTCGGCGCCGTTGGCGAGGTCCTTCATGACTGCCTTGGCGTCGGCCTCGGTCTTGAGGAGGATGTGGCGCGCACACACCTGCTCGGGCGTGCTGTAGTCCTTCAGGTGGGCCTTGTAGTAGGTCTGGAGCTCGGCATCGGTCACGGGGATGGCGTTCTGGAGCTTCTGGACCTCCTGGTTGATGAGGTCGGACTCCGCCACCAGCTCCTTGAGCTGCGCCTGGCCCTGATAGCCGGCCTGCTTGAGCAGGGCGTCCAGGTTCTGCCCCTTCGGGACTTTGCTCTGGACCTGACTCATCACCGTGTCGACGTGCTTCTGGTCGACCGTCAGGCCCTGCGATTTGGCCGTGGCCAGCAGCACCATCTGGGTGGCGCGCAGCTGCAGATAGCGCCCCTGGTACTGCTGGAGCTGCTGCATCACCTGAGGCGTGAACGGCACCCCTTGCTGGGCGGCCAGGCTGCGCATGGCGATCTCGAAGCGGGACTCGAAGTCGCTCAAGGTCTCGGTCTGGCTCCCCAGCTGGATCACGACCGGATCCGAGGCCGTGGCTTTGGCCTTTGTCTGGGTGGCGGTCGAGGTCGCGTTCTGCGCGCTCGCGAGCCCCGCCGCTACGGCGAGGGCCAGGAGCGGCAGCAACAGGCGGCCGAGCGGCGCTTTGATTCGGGTCATATCCGACAGGCTACCACCCTGGCCCGGGCGAAACCGGGGGCGCGGCCACAGCCCCACCCCCCGGGCAGCCGCCTCGCGCCGAACCGCGTGCACGCCGCATGCTCTCCGACTGCGACCGCCGAGCGCCGCGTTCAGGCCGTCGCCGCCTTGCGGCGCTTGTGCTTGGCGTCGCGGTCTTCGGCCAGCGCCTCGAGCTCGCGGTAGTGCGTTCGCTGCTCGGCTGTGAGCTCCCTGGGCACGACCACGCGGATCTCGACGAGTTCGTCGCCGCGGCCGCCGCCCTTGCGCGGCCAGCCCTGGCCTCGAAGGCGCAGCACGCGGCCGCTGGTGGTGCCTTCGGGCAGCGTGGTCTCGACCTCGCCCTCGAAGGTAGGGACACGCACCGTGCCGCCCAGCGCGGCTCGGAAGTCGGGCACGTCCACCCTCACCAGGACGTCGTCGCCCTGGACGCTGAACACAGCGTGCCGGCCGTGCCTGATAAGCAGGATGAGATCGCCTCCGCCCGGCGCCTGCCCGCGCAGCCGCAGGCGCGCCCCGTCGCGGACGCCGGCCGGCAGCGTGACGGTGAGCGCCTTGTCGCCCACGCGGAAGGTGGACTCCCCCCCGTGGAAGGCCTCCTCCAGCCCCACCTCCAGCTCTGCCTCCACCGTCTGCCGTGCCGGCACGCGGCGAGTCTGCACGCGCCCGCCCTGGCTGCCGAACCCGCCGGTATCGCCGAACATGCCGCCGAAGCCGCTGTCGACGCTGAAGCCGCGACCCCCCATCACGCCGCCGAACAGCGACTGGAAGAAGTCGCTGAAGCCTGCGAACTCCTCGGGAGACACCGTGCGGAAGCCGCCCTGCTGGGCGAACGGTGGCACGCTGCCGGTGGTGCCGTACTGGTCGTAGATCTTGCGCTTCTCGGGGTCGGAAAGCGCGGTGTAGGCCTCGTTGACCTCCTTGAAGCGCTCCTCGGCGCTCGGGTCATCGGGGTTGCGATCGGGATGGTGCTTGGCGGCGAGCTTGCGGAACGCGGCCTTGATGTCCTTCTGGGACGCGTCCCGTGAGACACCGAGGATGTTGTAGTAGTCCTTGTAGCCTGCCACCGTCTCACCTCCCGCGCCGGCGGCCGCCTCGGCTCGCCGGCCGGGACCGCCCTACTCGGGTTCCTTGTACACCACCACGCGTGCCGGTCGCACCAGCCTCTCGCCGCGCTTGAAGCCTGCCTGATAGACGTTGGCGATGGTGCCGGGCTCGGCGCCCTCCTGAAGCGGCACGGCCGTCAGAGCCTCGTGCTGCGTGGGGTCGAAGGGCTCGCCCGGCTGCCCGATGGCGCGGATGTCGAGGCCCTCCAGGTTCCGCTCGAGCGACTCCTTCACGGCGCGCACGCCGCGCACGATGTTTCCCGGGTCGTCGCTCGACTCGGCGGCCTCCAGCGCGCGCCCGAGGTCGTCGAACACCGTGAGCACGGTCAGCACGGCGCTGTCGAGGCCGGCCTCGCGGGCGCGCTCGACATCGTCCGCCACGCGCTTGCGGTAGTTCTCTAGCTCCGCCCGCGAGCGCAGGTAGCGGTCGCGACTCTCCGCCGCCTCGCGGCGGGCCTCCTCGAGCTCGTCCTGCATCCGCCTCAACTCGCTCCTCAAGATGTCCACCTCGTCGTCGGCGAGCGCCGTGCCTGCCACGGCGTCGGCCGGCGTCCCGGCAGACTCGCCCTCGGCGTCCCCGTTGCCGGGCGCTCGCTTGCGCTCCGCGCCGGCGGCCTCCTCGACCGCGCTCATCCCGGCGCCCGGCGCCTCTGTGCCGCTGCCGGGCTCCGCGGTGGGCGCGGCGTCGCCGTCGTGCCTGCGTTCGTCGTCAAAACCGTAGTTCATGGCTCCGTCCTGGCGGCGTCGGCGCCCGCCCGCTCAAGCGGCCGGCAGCGACGCTGGCGAGGGTGTGGTGCGAGCTCACCCGGCGGGCTTGAAGTCGGCGTCGATGACGTCTTCGTCGCCCGCGGCCTGGCCGCCGCCGGCCTCGGCGCCCGCGCCCGGTTGAGCACCGTCCGCGCCGGGCTGAGCACCGTCGGCGCCGGGCTGCGATGCGGTCGCCTGCTGGAAGGCCTGCAGCGCCTCCGCCAGCGACTGGGTGGCGCCGTCCAGCGCGTCCTTGCCGGCGTTGTCGTCCAGCGCCTTCTGCGCCGCCGAGATGGCGTCCTCCACCGGCTTCTTCTGCTCGTCCGTGGCGCCTTCGGCCTCGTCGACGACCTTGCGCGCCTGCAGCCTCAGGCTGTCGAGCTGGTTGCGCACCTCGGCAAGCTCACGCGACTTGCGGTCCTCGTCGGCATGCGACTCGGCGTCCTTGACCATGCGGTCGACCTCGTCCTCGGCCAGCGTGGTGGTGTTCTGAATGGTGATGTTGGCGGCCTTGCCGGTCGACTTCTCCTTGGCCGTCACGTGCAGCACGCCGTTGGCGTCGATGTCGTAGGTGATCTCGATCTGCGGCATGCCCGCCGGCATCGGCGGCAGCCCCTCGAGCTTGAAGCGCCCGAGCGACTTGTTGTCGTGCGCCATGGAGCGTTCGCCCTGCAGCACGTGCACCTCGACGCCGGTCTGGTTGTGCTCGGCAGTGGTGAAGGTCTCGGTCTTGCGCACCGGCACCGTAGTGTTGCGCTCGATCAACCTGGTGAACACGCTGCCCTTGGTCTCCACGCCCAGGCTCAGCGGCGTGACGTGGAGCTGCTCGTTGTCCTCGAGGTCGCCGGTGAGCACGCCGGCCTGGATGGCGGCGCCAAGCGCCACTACCTCGTCGGGGTTCACG
>CAYOXR010000054.1:0-1862 GCA_964407955.1 uncultured bacterium
CCATGGTCATCGGCTTGACGGTGGTCGCGTTCGGCACCAGCGCGCCGGAGCTGGCAGCCAGCCTGACGGCGGCCATCTCCGGCACGCCGGAGATCGCGGTGGCCAACGTGGTCGGCTCGAACATCGCCAACGTGGGGCTCATCCTGGGCTTGACGGCCCTGCTCTACCCGCTCGTGACGAGCAGCCGCTTCGTGCGCCGGGAGGTGCCGCTGATGCTGCTGGTGACCGCGGCCCTGGCGCCGGTGCTGTGGGGTGGCCGGGTGAGCCGGTGGGAGGGCGTGGTGCTGCTGGCGCTCCTCGGCGGCTTCCTGTGGTTGATCAGCCGGGGCGGCTCCACGCTGCTCGACGAGGTCGAGTCGGCGGAGCAGCTTGCGCGCACGCCGGCCTGGCTGGGCCTGCTCGGCACCGTTGCCGGGCTGGTGCTGCTATGGGGCGGTGCGCAGGCGCTGGTCGGCGGAGCGGTGGCGCTCGCGACCGCGGTGGGCGTGTCGCAGCGTGTGATCGGTCTGACGGTGGTGGCGATCGGCACCAGCTTGCCCGAGCTGGCCAGCAGCATGGTGGCGGCCCTGCGGCGCGAGGCCGACCTCATCCTCGGCAACATCGTCGGGTCCAACGTGTTCAATCTGCTGGCCGTGCTGGGCGCCACCTCCGTGGTGCGGCCCATCCGCTTCGACGGGCGTGCCGTCACGCCCGACATCGTGGTGATGGCGGCGTTCAGCCTCGCGCTCCTGCCGCTGATGTGGCGCGGCCAGCGGCTGGGGCGCGCTGGCGGCGCGGTGTTGCTGATCGGCTACCTCGCCTACGTGTTGGCGCTGGTGCGGTGAAGCGTCGCGCTGCCGGCGGCCGACGGCGGGCGTGGCGCCGACCGACGTCCAGCCGCGGAGCTCAGCCGGGCGCGCCGCGCAGGTGCCGCTCGAAGTAGGCCAGCGTACGCTGCCAGGCGTCTTCGGACGCCGCCGCGTCGTAGCGGCCCGGGTTGCGGTCGTTGAAGAAGGAGTGCCGTGCCGCCGGGTAGACCTTGATGTCGTGGGCCACGCCGGCTTCCTCCAGCGCGCGGTCCAGGCGTCTGCCCATGCCCGCGGTGAAGTCGTTGCCGGGGTAGGAGCCCACCACGGGGCACATCCGGGCTACGGCCGTGAAGGGTCGCGGGTTCTGGGCGTAGAAAGGCGCCGTCACCTTGAGGCGCGGGTCACCGGCGGCCCAGGCGATGGCGAACGAGCCTCCCAGACAGAAGCCGACCGCGCCCAGGCGTTCGGCCTCCACGTCGCCGCGGGCCGACAACCAGTCGAGCGCCGCACGCAGGTCGCGGATCCCTTGATGATGCAGCGAGTCGAGGAGCAGCCCGGCCATGAAGCGCGCCATGCACAGCGCCCGGTTGCGGCCCGAGAACAGGTCGACGGCCAGCGCCACGAAGCCTTCGGCGGCGAAGCGGTCGGTGACCTCGCGGATGTTGTCGTTCAGCCCGAGGATCTCGTGGATGACCACGACGCCGGGCCAGGGACCGGGGGCCGTCGGCCGGGCCAGGTGCCCCTGCAACTCCGCGCCGTCGCCGTGGACGGCGACCTGCTCACTGGCGATGTCCATGCCGCCTCCTGATGTCCGTGCGGGCGCGCGCCGCCCCGGCCGGTCGACGTGCTATCCCGTCTCGGCGACGGCTTCGATCTCGATCAAGACGTCCCTTGGCAGGCGTGCCACCTGAACGGCGCTGCGGGCGGGCGGATCCGCCGCGAAGAAGCCACCGTAGACCTCGTTCATGGCGGCGAAGTCGTCCATGTCGGCGAGGAAGCAGGTGCACTTCACGACCCGCTCGAGGCTCGAGCCGCCGGCGGCCAGCACCGCCTCGAGGTTCTGCATGACCTGGC
>CAYOXR010000055.1:0-2160 GCA_964407955.1 uncultured bacterium
CATCTGCGCCGCCAGCAGGAAGATCGCGCCGTTGAGGCCGGCGAGGTGCAACCCGAAGATGCCGACCCCCACGATACCCATGTGCGACAGCGAGGCGTAGGCCAGCAAGCGTTTGATGTCGGTCTGGGCGGCCGCCGCGATGGCGCCGTAGAGCGCGGTCACCACCGACAGCACCAGCAGCACCGGACCGACCCGCTCGGCACCCACCGGCAGCAGCGGGATGGCCCAGGCGAAGAACCCGAAGCCGCCCACCTTGTACAACGTGCCCATGACGTCGGCGGCGCCGGACGGGTGGTTCTGCTCGTTGAAGTCGATCAACCACGAGTGCAGCGGCCACAGCGGCAGCTTCACCGCCATCCCGATGGCGAGGCCCACGAACAGCCACACCTGAGTGGCGGCCGCCAGATGCGGCGTGACGCTCATGAGGTCGGTGAAACGGTAGCTGGCGGCGCCCGACAGCGGCTTGATCGCCAGGATGCTGATGAGCATCAGGAACGAGCCGCCGATGGCGTAGACCAGGTACTTCAGCACGGCGGCGCGGCGCTTCTCGCGGCCGAAGGCGCCCAGGAGCAGCATGCTGGGGATCAGCGCGAACTCCCAGGAGACGTAGAACAGCACCAGGTCGTGGGCCAGGAAGATGCCCGACAGGCCCGCCTGCATGAGCAGCATCAACGCCACGAACGCCCCGGGGCTGCGCTCGACGCGGCGGGCGGCCATCACCACGGTGGGGATCATGACCAGCGCCGCGACCAGCGTGAGCACGCTGCCGGCACCGGTCGGCTCGAGGGTGAACGTCACCCCGAAGCCGGGGATCCACGGCACGCTGATGCCGGAGCTGCCGTAGAGGAAGAGCGTCAGCACGAAGGTGGCGAGCGTGCTGAACAGGCCGAAGGCCAGCGCCGCACTCCGCCGGGCGCCACCCAGGCCGGTCACGACCGCGAAGACGACGGGGATCACCAGGACGAACAGGGCGATCACTTCAGCACCCCCGTCAACGCGGCGACGAGGACCAGCGTCAGCACCCCCAGCAACATGGCGAAGGCGTAGGCGCGGGCGAAGCCGCTCTGCACGAGCGTTGCCAGCTTGCCGACCAGGCCGGCGCCACCACCGCCGCCCGCCGCGAGGCCGCGGTCGACGACGTCACGGTCGAGGGTGGCGATGCCGCCCGAGATCCCCTCGCCGGAGGCGACGAACAGGATGCGGTAGAGCGCGTCGAAGCCGAGGGCGCCGCGGGAGGCGCCGGCCAGGTTGGAGTCCTTGATGGCGGCCACCGGCGCGCCCTTGCGGACGTGGTAGACCCACCAGCCGACCGCCAGGCCGATGGCGACCACCGCGACCGACAGACCGATGAGCAGCCAGTCGGTCCCCGACGTCAGGGTGTTGAAGTCGACCTTGGCGGTGGCGGGCTCGAGCCAGCGCTGGATCAGGTTCGGGAAGGCGAACTCCGGCAGCCCCAGGTAGCCCACGGCGATCGACCCGAACGCCAGGATGCCCAACGGCCAGGTCATCACCGGCGGCGACTCGTGCACGTGCTCCGCAGCGTGGGCGTCGACCCGCGACTGGCCGCCGAAGATGCCGTAGTACCAGCGGAACATGTACGCCGCGGTCATGCCCGCGGTGACCAGCAGGATGATGTACAGCGCGTCGGCGCCGTTGCCGGCCAACAGCCCGCTGGTGAAGGTGCCGGAGAGGATGGCGTCCTTGCTGAAGAAGCCGGCCAGGAAGGGCACCCCGGAGATCGCCAGGGTGGCGATGAGGGCGGTGTTGCCGGTTATCTTCATGCGCCTGCCCAGGCCGCCCATCTTGCGGATGTCCTGCTCACCGCCAAGCGCGTGGATGACGCTGCCGGCGCTGAGGAACAGCAGCGCCTTGAAGAACGCGTGCGTGAGCACGTGGAAGATGCCCACCCAGTACGCCCCCGCGCCCACCGCGGCGATCATGTAGCCGACCTGCGAGATGGTCGAGTAGGCGAGGATCTTCTTGATGTCGGTCTGCGCGAAGGCTGCGAAGGCGGCGATGAACGCCGTGAGCGCCCCGACCCAGGCCACGGTACCGGCCGCACCGGGCGCCATGGCGTAGACGGCGCCGATGCGGGCGATGAGGTACACCCCCGCGGTGACCATGGTGGCGGCGTGGATCAGCGCCGAGACCGGCGTGGGG
>CAYOXR010000056.1:0-1559 GCA_964407955.1 uncultured bacterium
GGCGACCTCGACGGCCGGGGCGCGGCAAGTGAGCGCCTGAAGCGGCTCGGGCAGCGCCTTGGGGGCGCTTCTGCTGGCGGCTGTCCACTGGCCGGGGCCGCCCAAGCCGTCGGGCAGCCCGTCCCAGTGGCGTTCGTCCACGACCCAGCTGCCACGCTGGTGGGCGCGCGGGTGCCTGGCCAGCGGGCGCGCCTCGGGGCCGAGCGACCAGATCTCGACGACCTCGCGCGTGACCCGCAGCTCGAGGCGCTGCCGGGGGCGCACATCGGTCCAGGGCACCGAGTAGAGGGAGGCCTCGAAGCTGACCAGGGCGTCCTTGCCGACCACGCGCAGGTGGCGCTCGCAGACCACGTAGGGCCGCTCCGGGGCCGGCAAGAGGGCGGCGCGGTCGGCCTCGGCGCGCACGGCGATCACCTCGCCGTGGGTGCGATGCACCTGGGACCTTCGGATCGGCAGCCACGCCTCCCAGGCGGCCTGCATCTCCTCCGGTGAGGCGAAGGTGCGCCCGCCGAGCACCTTCTCGCGGGTCAGGGGCACGACCCGCTCGACCCGGCCCTTGCTCTGCGGGCGCTCCGGCCAGCAGACGCGGATGGCGAAGCCGCAGTGGGCGGCGTAGGCCACCGCCTCGGAGTGCAGCTCGACCGGTTCGCCGCGCCCGACGTGCTTCTTGACCACCGTCTTCGTGCGGTCGTAGAGGATGGTGGCGGGCACGCCGCCGAAGTGGGCGAAGGCCTCCGTGTGGCAGGCCCAGAAGGTGGCGAGGTCGGTCGCGGTGGTGTAACGGCAGAAGGGGTCGCGCGAGCAAGACAGCACCATGTGGAAGCTGTAGACCCGTCTGCCGTCCGCGAGCAGCCCCTCGTCGCCCCAGTCGACCTGTGCCTGGGAGCCCGGGGCGACCTCGAAGCGGCGGTGCATCTCCGCCCCGCGGGCCGTGATGCCGAGCTCGGCGCAGATCTCTGGGCGCCGGACGCGCACGTACTGCTTGACGCGCTGGTAGCTTCCCGGGAAGCGGTAGGGCTCGGCCGCGAGGCGCTCGTAGATGGTGGTCGCGCAGAGGGCTCCCTTCGAGGCCCGCAGCCAGGCGTCGATCGTGCCGGTGAACGGGTCGATCACGCGGCCGGACGACAACCGCGAGCGATAGTGCGGCGGGCGCGGCGGCCCGGAGAGGTACTTCTTCGCCGTCCGCGCATCGCAGCCGGCGAGGCGGGCGATCTCGCTCCAGGGAACGCCGGCGTCGGCCAGGGGACGGAACTCCTGCAGGTTCATCCATTCCTCCTGCTGCATCATGGGACCGTCCACCTCCGTGCGTGCGCCTCGACCTTCGGTGCGTCGAGGTTCGCGGTGAGAGGTGCGGGTCCCCGTCAAGGGTGCAGATCAGGAGCGGTCAGTCCGACACGTTTCGCTGTACATCTTGCGACATGATTCGCTGTTCATATCGCGACACGATTCACTGTACGCCGACAGCACGCCGCCCAGCTGCGCGAACGCGCGGGCGTGGGCGTCGAGGAAGCTCTCCGTGCGTTCATCAGGGTAGGCCCGCGCGAAGGTGTAGTTCGAGA
>CAYOXR010000057.1:0-10127 GCA_964407955.1 uncultured bacterium
CGGCAACACGCTGGTCGTCATCGAGCACAACATGGACGTGGTCAAGACCGCCGATTGGATCGTGGACCTGGGTCCCGACGGTGGGGCACGGGGCGGCGATATCGTCGCCGAAGGCACGCCGGAGATGGTTGCGCTCGACAAGCGGTCGAGCACCGGCGCCTTCCTGCGCCACGTGCCGGAGATCAACGAGCGCGTGCCGGAGGTCGCCGACGTTGCCTGAGCGGGACCGTGCCGCCACCCTGCGCTTGACGCTCTCGGCGGCTCGGTGGGTAGGATGCGGGCGTGGAGTCGAGCCCATGCTGACGAGGGGACGCGCATGATCCGCACGGCCGCGCCCCCGCGCAACCTCATCATCGGCGTGTTCATGTTCCTGGCCGCCGTGGTGAGCTCGGTCGCGCCCATGCCGCTGCTGTTCCGCAGCCTCGGCGTGTTGATCTTCGCGTATCTGGCGTTCGCCGAGGCAGGCATGCCGGCCGCCTACCTGACCGCGCTGCTGGCGCCCGTGGCCGGGCTGCTGAGCGGCGATCCCGGCTGGCTTACCATGCTCCCCATCGTCATCAGCGCCAACCTGTTGGCGATGCTCGCCCTCGAGTACAGCTGGCCCTACGTGGCGATCGTGCTCTCCCCCGCCCTCGAGGTCGTTCCCATGCTGTTCGTGGCGTCGGCCTCCAAGAAGTCGCTGTTCCTGGTGACGCTGCCGTGGGCCGGCGAGGAACACGCTTGGATCGTCGTGCACGGCCTGGTGGCGTTCGCGGGCGTGCTCGTCGCCCTCTACCTGCATCGCCGGCGATCGCGAGCGCCCTGAGTTCGCGAGCATGCGCGAGGTCATGCGGCAACCGGTCCTGTTCGGCCGCCGCCTGGTACGCCGCTTCCAGGACGCGCGGCTGCAGATGCTGGCGGCCGCGCTCGCCTACTACGCCACCTTCTCGCTCGGCCCACTGTTGCTGCTCCTCGCCGGCTGGCTGGCGTTGCTGCTGCGCACCAACCCGCAACTGGCGGCGCAGTACCGGACCTCGCTGGACGACCTGCTGAGCCAGCTGCTGCCGCTGCAACACAACACCGCCGGACTGGTGTCGCAGAGCTTCGACACCGTGCTCCAGGAGCTCAACCGCGGCGCGTTGCTGCGCAGCGCCCTGTCCTTCCTGGTGCTGGTGTGGGCCAGCGGCAACTTCTTCACCTCGCTGCAGCAGGCGCTCGAGGTGGTGTTCGACGTGCCTCACGCGCGAGGCTTCTGGCGCAAGCGCATGGTGGCGATGCTGCTGGTGGTGAGCGTGGCGCTGGTGATCTTCGTCGAGGTGGTTGGCGGCGCGCTCAGCTCCGGGCTGAACGAGATCTCGAAGGCGCTCGCGGGCTGGCTGGCGGGGTTCAACATCCACCTGCCGGGGCTGCCGCTGGGGCTGCAACCGGGCCTCGCCATCAAGGTGACACGGTCGGTCATCGCGATCACGGCGTTCACCCTCACCTTCCGCTATCTGCCGCGGGAGAAGAGCACCTGGGCGGGCGCGCTCACCGGTTCGCTGGTCAGCGCCTTGGGGGTGCTGCTGGTGCGCTGGGCGCTGCTCCTCACCTTCAACGCCGACCGCTTCAACGTCGTCTACGGCGTCATCACCACCCTGGTGGCGCTGCTGCTGTGGCTCTACCTCGCCCTGATGCTGTTCCTGGTGGGCGCCCTGGTGGCGGCGGAAGCCAGCGCCTGGCACCGGGCCGCGGGGCCGCCGGACATCGGCGTCGAAAACCCCGGCTGAGGCCCGCACCTTCCTCGCCGAGCGCCTCCGGGACACCCTCGCCACTCGACAGCCACTACAATCTAGGCGTGTTCGGCTTGCTCGACCGCCTCGTGCGCATGAAGTGGTTCTACGTGCTCGCGGTGGTGGCCTTCCGTGCGTTCACGCGCCTGTTCTTCGGCCTGCGCATCGAGCGCTCCGAGCGGGTGCCCCGCGACGGCCGCGGCCTGGTCGTGGCATGCAACCACGTCAGCGCCTGGGACCCGCCCGTGCTGGGCGTGTGCGTGCCGCGCGAGATCCACTTCATGGCCAAGAAGGAGCTGTTCGCCTCGCCCGGGGGCGCCCTCCTCATGCACGGCCTGCGCGCCTTCCCCGTGGACCGGTCCGTCAACGACGTCGGCGCCATCAAGGAATCGCTGCGCAAGCTGCAGGCCGGCCTGGCGGTCGGCATCTTCGCCCAGGGAACACGCAACACCGGTCAGAAGGAGGCCCTCGACGGCGCCGCCTACCTGGCCCAACGCGCCGGCGTGCCGCTACTGCCGGCGGCCATCTGGAGGGAGGGTCGGCGCTTCCATGTGGGGTTCGGCGACCCCATCGAGCCCACCGGCAAGAGCCGCGAGCAGGCACGGAGCATGACCCTTCGGCTGATGCGCGCCGTCAACGAGATGTTGCCGTCCAGAACGCCACAAATCGATGGCGAAGAGGGCGCGGAGGACGTGCGCGAAACGGTGCCTTGAGGTTCGCGTCGGGAGCGGCATCGCTGCGTGAAAAATCCGATAAACGCCGTGACAGACTTGTACTCGAGGGGTCCGTCTGCTACAGTGCAGCCAAGCTCACGGACCAAGGAGGAGGAGTCGTATGGCGAAGGGCAAGACCGTATCCAAGGCTGACCTCGTCGATATGGTGGCCGATGAGACCGGGATGAAGAAGAAGGACGTCAAGGAAGTCATGGACACCATGCTGGGCAAGATCAGCTCGCACCTCGACAGCAACTACAAGGTGCAGCTGACCGGGTTCGGCACCTTCGAGGTCCGGCGCCGCAAGGCGCGTACGGGCGTGAAGCCCGGAACGACCGAGAAGATCCGCATTCCCGCGAGCAAGTACCCCGCCTTCAAGCCCGGCAAGAGCCTCAAGGAGCGCGTCCGCCAGTAACTGCGGCGCACCGCATCGCAACATCCGCATAGCACGATGATGTCGGGGCGGCCCCTGAGGGGCCGCCCCGATGGCGTGGCCGCCAGGCTCGCGTGTCGTGGTGACGCGCTCGGCACCGCTGCCACGGCAGGCGGGTATAGCATGGGCGCGTGGGATTGCTGGACATGGTCGGGCCCGTGATGGTGGGGCCCTCGAGCTCGCACACCGCCGGCGCGTGCCGTCTGGCGCTGCTGGCCCGGCACGCGCTGCTGACGCCGCCCGCGCGGGCGGCCGTCACGCTGCACGGCTCATTCGCGAAGACCGCCCACGGGCACGGCACCGATCTGGCTCTGACGGCGGGACTGCTGGGCTTCGCCCCTGACGATGCCCGCATCCCGCGCGCCGTCGAGGAGGCCCGCGATGCCGGCCTCGAGCTCAGCTTCGCGACGGCCGATCTCGGCGACGTCCACCCCAACACCGTCAGGCTCGAGCTCGAGAACGATTCCGAGCGCGTCGACGTCACAGGCTCGAGCCTGGGCGGCGGGCTGGTGAGGGTGTTCAACGTCAACGGCTTCGAGGTCAACGTCACCGGCGCGTACCACAGCCTGCTGGTGCTGCACGACGACAAGCCCGGGGTCATCGCCCGGGTGGCGCGCGTCATCGCCGACGACGAAGGCAACGTCGCCACGCTCCACTCCGCCCGGCGCAAACGCGGCGGGCTGGCGATGATGTCCATCGAGATCGACCGCCGCCTGGCGCAGTACGCGCTGGACTACCTCACCTTCGTCCCCTACATCCACTGGCTGCGCATGCTCCCCGAGGTCATGGGCGGGAGCGAGCAAGGCCCGGACGAGCGCGCGCCGTGACGCTCGCCGAGCTCGGCGCGGCTCCCGGCAAGGCATCCGAGGCGGCGCTGGTCGACGAAGTCGGTGAGGACGCCGCCGAACGCAGCCGACTGCTGAGCGCCATGCGCGGGCGCATCGCTGAGATGCGCGACGCGATCGAGCGCGGCCTGGCGTCCAGCGCACCCAGCCGGACGGGCATGGTGGGTTGGAACGCCAAGCAGCTGTGGGAGGCCGAGGACGTGCTCACATCGCCGCTCCTCAAGCGGGTCCAGGCCTACGCCATGGCGGTGAACGAGGAGAACGCCCGGATGGGCCGCATCGTCGCGGCGCCCACCGCCGGGAGCGCCGGCACCGTGCCCGGCGCGCTGCTCGGTGTGGCCGACCACCTCGGCATGCCCGACGACACGCTGATCATGCCACTGGTGCTGGCCGCGGCCGTGGGCGGCGCCATCCAGGCGCGGATGTTCATCGCCGGCTCCACCGGCGGCTGCCAGGCCGAGATCGGCGCGTCCGCAGCCATGGCGGCGGCTGCCATCACCGAGCTGCTCGGCGGCGGCGCCCGCGCCTGCGTGCATGCGGCGGCGATGGCGCTGATGAACACCATCGGCCTGGTATGCGACCCGGTGGGCGGCTACGTCGAGGTCCCCTGCGTGTCGCGAAATGCTTTCTACAGCGTGCACGCCGTCAGCGCCGCACAGCTCGCCCTCGCGGGCCTGGAGTCGGTCATCCCGCCGGACGAGGTCGTGCAGGCCATGGCCTCCGTCGGCCGGCTGCTCCCCCCCGAGCTGCGCGAGACCGGCGAGGGCGGTATCGCGGCGACCGAGACCGGGCGGCGCATCGCGCTGAAGATGGCCCGCTGATCACGGCCCCAGCCGGGCCCCATGCGCGCCGGGCGTTGGTGCGCGGGTGCATGGCGTGTGGCTGCTTTGCAGGCGCGCCGTGTCAGCCACGCCACGAGCGCCGCGGCCGGCATCCTCTAGCTTCTGATCGGAGAGGGGCACGAGCACGTGGCACGGTAAACGTGTCGCGGGCACGTTCCAAACCAGGAGGTGCGGTCGATGCGCGAACTGACAGTGCGCGGGCGGCCTCGCGTCATCGTCGTCGGCGCGGGTTTCGCCGGGCTGAACGCCGCCAGGGCGTTGCGGCGCGCCGCCGTCGACGTGCTCATCGTCGATCAGAACAACTACCACACGTTCCAGCCGCTGCTCTACCAACTCGCAACCGCAGGCCTGGATGTCACGGACGTGGCCCATCAGGTACGCAACATCTTCCGGCGGCAGCGCAACGTGCGCTTCCGCCAGGGAACGGTCGACGGCGTCGACTGGGAAGCGCGTCAGGTGAGCCTCGTGGACGGCGGCCGTATCGCCTTCGACTACCTCGTCCTCGGAGCCGGTGCCATCTACAACGACTTCGGCGTGCCCGGTGTGAGGCGCTACGGCTTCATGCTCAAGAGCCTGGGCGAGGCGAGCATGCTGCGCAGCCACATCTTGCGCTGCTTCGAAGACGCCAGCGCCGATCCCTCGGCGATCGAGCGCGGGGCGCTCACCTTCGTTGTGGTCGGGGCGGGCCCCACCGGGGTCGAGATGGCGGGGGCGCTCGTGGAGCTCCTCGAGCACGCGCTGCCGCCGGACTTCCCCGAGCTCGACATCGGTGCGTCCGCGCGGGTGGTGATGCTCGAGATGACCGACCGGGTGTTGGCGCCGTTCGGCGCCAGGTCGCGGCGCTACGCCGAGTCGGTGTTGCGCCGACGAGGCGTGGACGTGCGCCTGGACGCGAAGGTCGAGGCAGTCGGCCCGCAGGAGGTGCTGCTGGGCTCCGGCGCACGCCTCCGCACGCACACGCTGATCTGGGCTGCGGGCGTGCGCGGCCATCCGCTCGCCGACGCGCTCGGGCTGGAGCTCGCCGAGGGCCACCGCATCGCGGTGCAGCCGGACCTGAGCCTCGAAGACCACCGCGAGGCATTCGTCGTTGGCGACCTCGCCGGCGCCCGCGACGAGGCCGGCGAGCTCTACCCGCAGTTGGCGCCGGTGGCGATCCAGCAGGGCCGGCACGCCGCGCGCATGGTACGCGCGTCACTGGCGGGGCGGCCGCGCCGGCGCTTCCACTACCGCGACCGCGGCATGATGGCGATCATCGGGCGCAACGCAGGCATCGCCGAGCTGACCCGCCGGCTGGGTGGCTTCCGCCTGCGCGGACTCGTCGGCTGGCTAGGCTGGCTGTTCCTGCACCTGCTCTACCTGCCCGGTTTCAAGAATCGCGTCGACACGTTGCTCAACTGGATCTTCAACTACCTCACGTACGACCGACACGCCCGCTTGATCCTGGAGTCGCCACCGTCGGCGGGGCCGGCCGACCCCCACGGGACGCTCGGGGTCACCGAGCAGGCGTTCGACGCGCCGCCATCGGACGTGCGCCGCGCTGACGCATGGCCCGCGCGCGACGGCCGAGGCGACGCGAACACCGACGGGGAGGAAAACCCGCCACCCCGCAAGGCGCAGGCGGACCACGCCTGAGCGGCGGCAGGCAGGCCGTCGGGCACACGTATCGTCCTCTGGTATGGTGACGCCATGCCGGCGAAGGCCCCCCTCGACGCCTACCTGAGCACCGCGATTCGCGCCGCCCGCGAGGCGGCCCGCATCCAGATCGCCCATCTCGAGCGCGACCTGGAGGTGGACACCAAGTCCAGCGAGCTGGATATCGTCACCCAGGTCGATCGCGAGTGCGAGACGCGCATCCGCGAGGTGCTGCTGGACACCTACCCCGACCACGTCGTGCTGGGCGAAGAGCAAGGACAGGACGGCGACGCCCGCTGCCGGTGGATCGTCGACCCCCTCGACGGCACCGTCAACTACGCACATGGCTTCCCGTTCTTCTGCGCCTCCATCGCGCTCGAGGTCGACGGCACCGTTCAGGTTGGGGTCGTCTACGACGCCTTTCGAGACGAGCTGTTCACGGCGGTCGCCAGCTCGGGAGCCGCCTTGAACGGCCGCCCCATCGCCGTGAGCCGCGAGCGCGCGACCAAGCGCGCGCTGCTCGCTACCGGCTTCGCCTACCTGCCCGGCACCATCCACCGCAACCTCGCGGTCTTCGGCCGCGTGTTGCCGCAGGTGCAGTCGATCCGGCGGGCGGGGTCGGCCGCCCTGGACCTGTGCTACGTCGCCTGCGGGCGCCTCGAGGGCTTCTGGGAGCTGGGTCTCAACGCCTGGGACGTGGCGGCCGGCAACCTGATCGTGCGCGAGGCGGGGGGGACGGTGACCGGCGCCGACGGCGCGCCCTACCACCTGGGTGAGTACACCCTGGTGGTGAGCAACGGTCACCTTCACGGCAAGCTGCTGGCGCTGCTCGATCTGGGCGCCGCCGTCGCGAACTGAGCGGTGCCCACCGTGGATGCCGCCGATGGACTTCGCATCGTGCTGGAGAACGCCGCACGTCAACGCGGGCGCGTGCGGCTCATCTACGGCAGCGTGCCCTACGTCGTCACCGTGCTGTCGGTGACGGGCGGGCTGGTGACGGGCGCCAGCGACGAGCGCGGCCTGCTGCGCTTCCGGCTCGAGCGCATCACGCACGCCGAGGCGCTGCCTTCGGATCGGCCGCTGTTCTGAACGCTCAGGCCGCCGGGGCGGCGTCCTCGAAGAGCTCCGTGCTCAGGTAGCGGGCCGCGGTGTCGGCGGCGAGCGTCAGCACCACCTTGCCGGGCCCGAGCTCGCGAGCCACCTGCAGCGCCGCCGTGACCGCGGCGCCCGACGACATGCCCACGAACATCCCCTCCTCGCGCGCCAGCCGGCGCGCGAGCGGGAAGGCGTCCTCCTCGTAGATCATCCGGCACTCGTCGAGGAGGTCGACATCGAGGTTCTTCGGCACGAAGCCGGGCCCCATGCCCTGGAACTTGTGCGCGCCCCGCGCGAAACCGCTGATGACCGCGCTTCGCGCCGGCTCCACGTCGATGACGCGCAGTCCCGCCTTCTGCTCCTTGAAGTAGCGGCCGATGCCCGAGATCGAGCCGCCGGTGCCGCTGCCCCACACGAAGGCGTCGATGCGGCCCTGCATCTGGCGCCACAGCTCCGGGCCCGTCAGGCGGTAGTGGACCCGTGGATTGGAGGGGTTCTCGAACTGGTTGGGCATGAACGCGCCGATCTCCTCGACGATCGCCTGGGCGCGGGGGATGGCTCCCTGCATGCGCAGCTCGCCGGGCGTGAACTCCAGCTCGGCGCCATAGGCACGAAGCGTCCTCACGCGCTCCGCGCTCATGCTGTCGGGCAGCACGATCAGGCAGCGGTAGCCGCGCACCGCCGCGAGGAAGGCCAGCCCGATGCCGGTATTGCCGCTGGTGGGCTCGACGATGAGCTGGCCCGAGCCGGGCGTGAGGACGCCGCGCTCCTCGGCGTCGTCGATCATGCCCAGGGCGGTGCGGTCCTTGATGCTGCCCGCCGGGTTGGCGCCCTCCAGCTTCACCCACACCTCGGCCATGTCGGGCTCGACCACGTGCCGCAGCTTCACCACCGGCGTGTTCCCGATGAGCGCGTCCATGCCGCGTGTGGCGGGGATGTCGCGGTCTTGTTGGGGCAGGCTCATGCCTGAGTCTACGGGCCGGCGGCGCCGGCCGATGTCGCCGCTTCTGCTACCCTTGATGCGTGAGCGAGACCGCTCTGTGGCGGTTCTTCCATGACCTGAGGCGAGCGGTGGCGCGTGGCAACCGCGGGCTCGGGCCGCTGCCTTACCGCCACGGCACGTTCCTCGTGGACGCCTGCGCCGGCGACGTCGAGCTCACGGTCCAGGACGTCAGCGAGGAGGATGCCGTGCTCATCGCCGGCGAGCTGTCGGCGCTGGGCGTGCGGGCGGTGGTGCGGGGCAGCCGCACGTGCCCGCACTGCGGCGCACGGGTGCCCGACCAGGCGTCTTGCGTGCGCTGCCGCCGCCCGTTGCGCCCCCGCTGAGCGCACTCCGCGACGTTCGCTGCGTCAGGTCGGCACGTTGGCGGCAAGCCGCGCCAGCGGCGCCCGCTCCGCGTCGGTGAGCTTCACCAGCTCCTCGGAGAGCCGCCACAGCTTCTCGGTGCTTGCCTCGTCGCGCGCCTGCTGTGCAGGCCGGACGCGCCGGCGGTCGGCGAAGTACTCGCCCGAGACGTCCGCGACGGCGTCCGACACCGCGAGGTAGACGCCGGTGTCCGCGCCGCGCACGGGCGTGCGCGCGCTCACGCGCGCCGCGACGCGCACGAGCCGGTTCATGAGCGTGGGGCCGGTGCCGAAGCCGCTGTTCACGAAGCCGGGGTGAAAGGCGTTCACGGTCACCGGCGCCCCCTCGAGGCGGCGCGCCAGTGCGGTGGTGAAGGCGATGTTGGCGAGCTTCGACTGGCCGTAGGCAGCCCAGCTGTTGTAGCGCCTGGCGAGCATGGGATCGTCGAAGTGCAGGCGAGCCGCACGCGACGCCGCCGACGCGGTCACCACCACGCGCCCGCCGTCGCCGGCCAGCAGCGGCTCCATCAGCAGGTGTGTGAGCAGGAACGGCGCCAGGTGGTTGAGGGCGAAGGTCGCCTCGAAACCGTCCGCGGTCTCCTCGCGCCGCACGAAGTAGGCGCCGGCGTTGTTGACGAGCACGTCCACTTCCTCGCCGAAGCCGCGCACACGCGACGCCACCTCACGGACCTCCGCCATCGACGACAGGTCCGCGCCCAGGAAGCGCACCTCGGGGTTGCCGGTGTCGCGCCGCAGCGCCTCGGCCGCCTCTTCGCCACGGCCGCCCGGGCGCGAGATCACCACGACCGCCGCGCCGCGCTCGGCCAGCCCCCTCGCCAGCTCACGACCGATGCCGTTGCTGGCGCCGGTCACCACCGCCAGCCTGCCGCGCATGCCCGACTCCATGCGCCATGCTAAAGGAGCGGCCCGCGCGTGCCAGTATGGCGCGAATCGCGGGGTCCGGCGCCGGCCGCCACGGCGCCTCGCCCGCGCTCGCGGGCCCGCGGCGCCCTACCTTCAGGTGCGCACGGCGACGGCGTCGAACTCGCGCTTGTGGGTCGTGAGCCGTTCGACGAGATCGCCCTTGAGCTCCACGCCCAGGCCAGGGCCCTCGGGCAACGCCTGGTAGCCGTCCTTCGCCTCGAGCTGCGGTGCGACGATGTCCTCGTCCCAGTAGCGGCTGGCACTGGCGGTGTCGCCCGGCAGGGTGAACGCAGCCAGGCTCGTCATGTGGAGGTTGTGAGCACGGCCGATGCCCATCTCGAGCATCCCGCCGCACCACACCGGCGCCCCGAACGCCAGCGCCACGTCGCTGGCGCGTCTCGCCTCCAGATGCCCGCGCACGCGGCCGAGCTTGACGTTGATCACGCGACCGGCGCCCAGCTCCAACGCCTTGCGCGCGTCGGCGGGCGAGTGGATCGACTCGTCGAGGCACAGCGGCGTGGACAGCATCGCCTGCAGCTTGACGTGGTCCG